>CAYOWG010000005.1:0-29684 GCA_964407605.1 uncultured Sulfurospirillum sp.
AGATCCATTGTCTTTTTCTTGAGTGTTTTTTGGTATAATAAAAATCAACAAGGAGCATGCTTTGACAAAAGATGAAATACTGCACTATCTAAAAGAAAATTCTGAGGAGTTTTGCACAAAATATTCCGTTGAGAAGATAGGACTATTTGGTAGCTATACTAGAGAAGATGCTCGTCATGATAGTGATATTGATATATTTGTAAGGATGAAGCCAAGCATGTTTGATATGATTGCTGTTAAAGATCAAAAAATAGTATAGAAAAGTTACTAAGAGTTAGAAAAGAGATAATAACTGATATAAAGAGAGTTTAATTGGCGATAAAAAGATATAAAACAAACAAGATATTTGTAGGTGATGTGCCTGTTGGTGGGGATGCTCCTATAAGTGTGCAGTCTATGACTTACTCTAAAACTCGTGATGTAGCCTCTACGGTGGAGCAGATAAAGAGGCTTCACTTTGCTGGGTGCGATATAGTGCGAGTTGCGGTTCCTGATTATGAAGATGCAGATGCTTTGAAGGCTATCAAGGAACAGGTGAAGTTGCCTTTGGTAGCTGATATACACTTCAACTATCGTTTGGCACTAAAAGCTGCTGAAGTTGTGGATTGTATCCGTATAAACCCTGGCAACATTGGCAATAAAAAACGAGTTGCAGAAGTCGTAAAAGCTTGTCAGGATAGGGATATACCGATACGAATTGGGGTGAACTCTGGGAGCTTGGAGAAAGAGTTTGATATAAAGTATGGAGCGACTGCCAAGGGCATGGTTGAGTCTGCACTTTATAACATAAAATACCTTGAAGATTTGGGGTTTGAGAGCATAAAAGTCTCTTTGAAAGCTAGTGATGTGCAAAGGACGGTGGAGGCTTACCGTATGCTTAGACCACTTACAAACCATCCTTTTCATCTTGGAGTTACTGAAGCAGGGACACTTTTTCACTCGACTATAAAGTCTTCTATCGCTTTGGGTACGCTTTTGCTTGAGGGGATTGGCGATACTATGAGGGTTTCTATCACAGGTGAGCTTGAAGAGGAGATAAGAGTAGCAAGGGCGATACTCAAAGATAGTGGAGTCGTCAAAAGTGGGGTCAATATCATCTCTTGTCCTACTTGTGGGCGGATTGAGGCTGATTTGGTTAAGGCTGTTGCAGAGGTAGAAAAAAGAGTAAAAGATATAAAAATACCACTCAATGTTTCAGTGATGGGCTGCGTGGTCAATGCTATAGGTGAGGCTAAACATGCTGATGTTGCTATAGCTTTTGGAAAAGGACAGGGTTTGATAATGGTAAAAGGCGAAGTTGTGGCGAGATTGAAAGAGGATGTTTTAGTGGATAGATTTATACAAGAAGTAGAAAAAGCGGCGATAGATGGATAATCTACACAACATAAACATAGAACGCTCAGTTCTAAGCTCGATCCTTTTTAATCCTGCTTCATTTGAAGATGTGGCTTCAGAGATAAAACCGAGAGATTTTTACTTGCCAGCTCACAGATATATCTATGAAGCTATGGAGGCTTGTGATAGAGACGACTTGCCAATAGATGAGGAGTTTGTGAAGAAAAAACTGGAGCAAGAAGAACGATTTGATGAGAGTGCTATGCTTGAGATACTCTCCACAAATCCGCTACCTTCCATAAAAGCCTATGTGTATGAGATACGAGAGAAGTCGATAAAAAGAGAGCTTATCAAGCTGACGGCGGACATACGAGAAATGGCAGTTGAAAAAGATTTGCCTTCACATGAAGTGGTTGATTTGGTTCAGCAAAAGCTCTATCAGATCACTGCAGATAACAGCAATAAAGAGTTTCGTGATGCTCCTGAGATGTCAAAAGCGACGATGGAGCATATCTTGGAGATGAAAAAGCGAGGCAATGCTGGAGTTGTTGGACTTAACACGGGATTTACAGAGCTAAATAGACTTACGACTGGTTTTGGAGATGGGGACTTGATAATCGTTGCTGCAAGACCGTCGATGGGAAAAACAGCACTGACGCTTAATCTGGCACAGCAAGTTCTTGATGATAGTAAAGGTGTGGCTATATTCTCCTTGGAGATGCCAGCAGAACAGTTGATGCTTAGGATGTTGAGCTCTAAGACCTCTATACCACTTCAGAAGCTCAAAATCGGAGATATGAATGATGATGAGTGGAGTAGGCTTGGGGGAGCCATTGATATCATGAGCAAGAAGAAACTATTTGTTGATGACAATGGTAATGTAACTATACATAATGTGCGAGCGAAGCTAAGGAAGCTCAAGACCCAACATCCCGAGATAGCTCTTTGCGTGATTGATTACTTGCAGCTTATGACTAGCACAGGGAACAAAGATAGACATCAAGAGGTAAGCGATATAAGCCGTGGATTGAAGCTTTTGGCTCGTGAGCTAGAGATGCCTATCATCGCTCTTTCACAGCTAAATCGTGGGGTTGAGAGTAGAAGTGATAAGCGTCCCATGATGAGTGATATCCGTGAATCTGGTGCTATTGAGCAGGATGCTGATTTGATTATGTTTGTTTATCGCGATGATATCTATCGTATGCGCGAAGAGAAAGATAAGGAGCAAAAAGCAAGAGTTGCAGGAGAGCAGTATAAAAGTAACTTTTTTGAAAAACCTGAGGAAAATGCAGAGCTTATCATCGGAAAAAATAGAAATGGACCTACTGGGGTCGTGGATATGGTGTTCCAAAAGGCTTGCACGAAGTTTATAGATGCTAGTGGAGTTCCTATTGAGATTGTTTATGATGATTCAAACACAGATATAAGAGATGCAAATATGAGTATGCCTATACTCTAGTGACAGGTTTGCCACTTTTCAATACCAAAAAGGAGATGTTTTATAGTTTTTTGGTATTGGTGGTGCTTTTGTCTATTTCACTTTTGCATGAGTATTACAAGTATAAGCAAATAACAACTTACTCTTTACATGTAACTAGTGTAAAAGTAATCAATAGTTATAAAAAGAGTAGTAAAAATGGCAAAAACTATGTGGTTTTAAAGCTAAAAAATGATGATTTCACTTTTTATACTACCTATTGGAAGCCTCTACGCGTAGATAGAGATGATAAGCTAAAAGTGATTTTTTATACTAAAAATATAGATTTTTATAGCTTTCTTAAAGGCTTTTATGCTCCCCTTAAATCTTTACATGTAGAGAGTAGGGCTGAGAAAAATATCTTGGTTGATTTTGTAGAAAAACAGCATGAGAACTTAAAAACAAGAGAGTTATATAACGCTCTGTTTTTTGCAATCCCCGTTTCAAAAGAGCTTAGAGAGGATATAGTCAAGTGGGGCATCGCTCATCTAGTGGCTATAAGTGGGTTTCATCTTGGGCTTTTGAGTGGGATTTTGTTTTTTCTTTTGAAGCCTGCTTATACTTTTTTTCAAGATAGATACTTTCCGTATAGAAACCGTATGGCTGATTTGGCTTTTTTAATCTTTGTGCTTTTGGGTTTTTATATCTACTTTATTGATATGCCTCCTTCTGTTGTGAGGGCTTATGTTATGAGTTTACTTGGGTTTTTTCTCTACTCACAAAATATAAAAATTATCTCATTTGGGACTCTGCTTTTTACTGTTGCTACTGTTGCGATTTTGTTTCCTAGTTTGATTTTTTCTATCGCTTTTTGGTTTTCTGTTAGCGGTGTTTTTTATATATTTTTATTTTTATATCACTTTTCTCATCTAAGCAAAGCAGCTATTTTTATACTTCTTCACTTTTGGGTATATATCCTGATGACTCCTATAGTGCATTTTGTGTTTGATGTTTTTACTCTTCATCAACTGCTTTCGCCGTTTATTAGTATGCTTTTTATACTTTTTTATCCGCTTAGTTTAGCCCTACATGTAGTGGGTTTTGGTGGCGTGATGGATAGCTTTTTACTCTGGTTTTTCTCTTTACATATAGAGGTCATCTCGATAAAGACACCTCTTTGGTTTTTTGTGAGTTTCGTTGCATTTTCTTTGCTTACTATTAGATTTAAGCTACTTTGTGTTCCTTTGCTTCTTTTTGCATCGAGTCTAGCACTTGGGTTAGTTTAGCTCCATAAAGGTAGATAATCCAAGAGAAGTAAATCCAAACAAAAAAAGAACATCAAGATACTAAATGAGCCATATATACTTAGATAGGTTTGATTGTGAGCGACATAAAGGACAAATAGAGTTTTTGATATATACCATACAAGCGAGGTGACAAAAGAGGCTAAGAGTACAGCTTTTTTGCTTAGTTTTGTATGGGCTGATATGGTGTACATGATGAAAAACAGAAGCCAGATGATGAGGTATGGGACGAAAGGTAGGAGATTTATAGAGCTTGTTACACTACTTGAAGATAAAAAGTTGTCTATAAGAGTTGATAGATAAAAAGATATAACAAGACCTAAAGGCATCATGGTAAGCATAGTCCAGTAGGTCGTGACTGACTGTCAAAGAGTGCGTATCTTAGTTTGAAAAATCTTGCTTATAATCTTCTCATAATCCAAAAAAAACATAACTGAAACATAAAGAACAAATATAAGACCAGTTGTCCCCATGCTTCCCGTGTTTTTCAAGAACTGATTTAGATATGGAGTTATCGCATCTTGCTAGGCTGGCATGATAGAGCGAAATATAAAATTTTGTATCTTTTCATAGTGCTATTTGAAGCTTGGCATGGTTGTAAATATAGAAAAGGTTATAAGTAAAATCGGAATCAAAGAGAGTATGGTGTGGAAGCTTAGAGATGAGGCATAGTGGGGTATAGAGGGGTCTTTTATCTTTTTAGAAATGTAATTACTTTTTGCTTACTAAGCAACTAAAGCCCCATTTTATTTGGGTTTAGTATGTTATTTGGGTCAAATGCTTTTTTTATTGAGCGAAAAAGCTCCATCTCTCCATCGCTAAAAGCTAGATGCATATACGGAGTTTTACTCAGTCCTATGCCGTGCTCGCCGCTAAGAGTTCCGCCTAGCTCAACCGTAGCTATAAAAATCTCTTCAATCGCCTTATGTCCAATCTCTAGCTGTTTTTCATCGCTTCCATCTGCTATCATGACATTGGTGTGAACATTGCCGTCACCCGTATGCCCAAAGCAAGGGATTTTTAAGTCATACTTTTTGGCTATAACTTCAATCCGGGCTAGAAGTTCTGGGAGTTTGTTTCTTGGGACTGTTATGTCTTCGTTTATTTTTTTATTGCCATATATGGTTATGCACTGAGAAGCATTTTTTCTTGCAAACCATAAGTCGGCTGCCTCTTTTTCATCTTTTGCTATTCTGAAATCTATGCAAGCGTTCTCTTTGAACTTTTTTTCTAAAATCTCTAGTTGATTTATTATCTCTACTTCAAGATTGCCATCAAGTGTCGCTATCAAAATCGCTCCAGCATCAATAGGAAGACCTTTGGAGTATTTTTGTTCAACTGCTCTTATGCTTAGATTGTCCAAAAACTCCATAGCTACTGGCGTAACGCCTGCTGCCATTGTTTTATAGACTGCATTCATAGCATCATTGACACTTTGAAAAACTCCCATTATGCTTTTCTTTTCTTTTGGTTTTGAGAGAAGTTTGAGTGTTATCTCTGTGATACAGCCAAGAGTACCTTCACTAGCTATGATGATGCCAGATATGTTGTATCCTGCTACATCTTTGATGGTTTTTTTACCAGCTCTTATGATTTCTCCGTTTGGTATAACTACTCTAAGAGCCATCACAAAGTCTTTGGTTATGCCGTACTTAGCAGCTCTCATGCCACCTGCATTTTCAGCTACATTGCCTCCGAGTGTTGAGTAGTTTTCACTTGCTGGGTCTGGTGGATAGAAAAGCCCCACCTCTTCAACAGCTTTTTGCAAATCCATATTGATGACACCTGGTTGTACTACTGCGAGCATATTTTCCATATCAATTTCAATGATTTTATTCATGTGTTTTTCGTAAGCTAAGATGATACCGCCCTCACTTGGTAAAGAGCCACCAGTAAAGCCACTACCAGCTCCACGAGGTGTAATGATGAGCTTGTGTTCGTTGCAGTATTTTAGTATATTGCTTACATCTTTTTCATCTCTTGGAAACAAAACTAAATCAGGCTCATATCTAGCTCTTGTGGCATCATAGGCGTAGGCTATGAGATGAGCCTTGTCATCATAGACATTTTCCTTGCCTATTAGGTTTTTAAAATACTCTACATGTAAAGCTTTCATCTATTTCCTTATCAAGTTTCTATAGTGAGCGTTGTAGTCTGTGATTTGTGAGCTGTTCCAGTTTATCCAGCTTACGTCTATATCTTTTACTCTACTGTAAAAAGGGAGTTGAGCATTTTTAATAGGTCCTGTTTTTACTTTTTTTAGAGCTTTAAAGTTGTTGCAATCTACAAAATACCCACTTCCACTTAGGGCAAAAAAGATAAGTCCTGCCGAGTTTACTTCACAGACTTTTTGAAATATCTCTTTGTCTGGATTTGGTCTAAATATTTTTGCTAGATATGCTGCAACTATATCTGGGTGAACCCAAGTTATCTCAGAAAAGCGTGTTGTAACCTCTTTGAAAACACCAAAGTTTGGGGCAACTATAAGGGCTCTGTTGTAGAGGTAGTTTAGCTTTACTGTGTCTCCTACCTTAGGTAAAATCCCTGGTCTAGGAAATGCAGTTTGGGTTGAAAGCTTATATGCCTCAAACCTTACAGTAGCTTTGTCCCCATCTTTTTTTATAACATCTGCTCTAGCTAGTATGGTTGAGACTCCATTTTTGAAAGTATGGATAACTATACCTGATGAGCCTATAACTATATCGTCAGAGTCTTGTATCACAGCAGTTTCGCCGTTGATTTCGAGTATCTGAGTGCTAAACTCGTTAAAAATAGACTTTGCACTTGCATATTGAGCTAACAATATAGTGATGATGACCAATAACTTACGCAATGGAACCCCTTTTGCTTTTAAATTCAGTAATTATACTATAACAGTTTTTAAGAGTTGTTTAGCTAAGATATCTGAATCAAAATAAGGATTATTTATATGATTAGGCTATTTTTTATATTTGTACTTTTTATGGCTTCATTGACAGCTTCAACTCTACATGTAGAGAAATGGGCAAAAGGCGAGACATTTTTGACTTTCTTAGAGAGAAATTCTCTACCACTTAGTATATACTATAACCTTGATGCGAAAGACCAAGAGTTTGCGGCAGAGATAATGTCTGGAGTTGAATTTCAAATTCTCAAGAGTGAAGATGGTGTAATCGAGCAGGTGTTGATTCCAATCGGTGAAGAGTTACAGATACATATCATCAAAGATGAAGATGGCTATAGATTTACAACTACACCGATTGAATACCAAGAGCATAAACGAACAGTTACAGTAGAGATAAATAGCTCACCCTACCAAGACATCATCAATACAACAAATAACTACCTTTTGGCTCATGAGTTTATACAGGCATTTAAAAATAGTGTCAATTTTAAAAGATTAAGAAAAGGCGATAGAGTAGTTATAATTTATACCAAAAGAACTAGACTTGGACGGCAGTTTGGCTCGCCACGCATTGAAGCTGCGATGGTTGAGGTCAGAGGAACTAAAAACTATGTATTTGCTTATAATGACGGAAGATTTTATAATGCTGATGGTAAAGAGATAGAGGGATTTTTTCTATCTAAACCAGTCAAATATCATAGAATTTCATCAGGATTTACTTATAAAAGATTTCACCCTATCTTGAAAAGATATAGAGCTCATTTGGGTATAGATTATGCAGCAAAAATTGGAACTCCAATCAAAGCAGCAGGCGATGGAAAGATAATACACCTTGGAAGAAAAGGTGGATATGGAAAAACTATAATCATAAAGCATGATAATGGCTACAAAACACTATACGCCCACATGAATGGTTATAGAAAAGGAATGAAGAGAGGAAAGTGGGTTAAAAAAGGGCAAATTATAGGCTATGTTGGAAGTACGGGGCTAAGCACGGGACCTCACCTGCATTTTGGTTTATATAAAAACAACCGTGCGATTAATCCAAATAGTGTAGTTAAAGTAACAAAAAGTAAGCTAAGCGGCGATAAAAGAAAAGAGTTTTTAGCTCATAAGAAAAAGTTTAAAGAGAAGATAGAAGTTGCACTAAATAGTTACGAAGCTCCAACTAAAGAGCAGTCGTTTGATTATATCGTCAGCCTAAATAGAACAAAAGAGACCGTTCAGTAGATATGCCAAAAAGTAAAGAGTTCAAAGATAATATTGAGATAATAGAGCAGTATCTAGCTGGCAATATCGACTATGAGATATCTGTACCAGACCTAGCAAGACATCTAAAGAGTATAAGAGCAGATAACGAAGATGCTTTTATATCTTTACTTCAAAAATTCCCCAATGATATACTTGGTGATTTGGTTCTTGAGCTTCCTGACCACTTCCTTAAATGCGTTTTAGATAACATACCTTCAAATCAACTAAGCGAGGCGATAGAAGACCTAGAGAGTGATGATGCGACTGACCTTATACAAGATATTGAAGAGGTAGATGAGGGAAAAGCTCAAGAGATTCTTTCAAGCTTGGACAAAGAAGACCAAGATGAGATAAAGCGTCTTAGTAAATACGAAGAGAAACAGGCTGGTGCATATATGCAAACCGAGCTTTTTTCAGCCTCTTATGATGAAAAGATACAAGATGCAGTTGATAGACTAAGAGAGTCCAAGCTCTCTGGCGACTTGGAGAATGTTCATCAGGTCTCTATCTTGGATAAGTTTGATAGGCTTATGTACTCTATATCCTTAGAAGATTTGATAACTTTTGATTTTGATAAAAGCTTTAGAAGTGAGCTTGAGGGAGCAGAGGAAAAGTTCAAGCCAATATATGTAAGAGATGATGAAGATATCTCAAAAGTAATTG
Source organism: uncultured Sulfurospirillum sp. (assembly GCA_964407605.1). Lineage (GTDB taxonomy): Bacteria > Campylobacterota > Campylobacteria > Campylobacterales > Sulfurospirillaceae > Sulfurospirillum_A. The sequence goes on from CAYOWG010000005.1 coordinate 8,855, forward strand.
AACTTTTTGAGGATTATGACCTCTCTGCTTTGCCTGTGGTGGATTATCATGGTAAGCTCTTGGGAAGAATAACTTCAGATGATATATATGACATCATCGAAGAGAGAGCGACTGACCAGATATATAAGCTTGCAGGTGTTGATGATGAAGTTGAGCATGAAGAGAGTATATATCAAGCTGGAAAGTCTAGACTTGTTTGGCTTTTTGTAAATCTTTTGACTGCTATTGCTGCTTCGGTTGTAATTTGGCAGTTTGATGCTGTTTTGAGTGCTTATGTGGCTCTTGCAATCTTGATGCCTATCGTCGCTTCTATGGGAGGCAATGCAGGAACGCAATCTCTGACTATCATGGTGCGACAAATTGCTATTGGCGAGATAGATAAAGAGAGTGCAAAGTTGGCTATAAAAAAAGAGATAATTCTCTCTATAATAAATGGCGTAGTCTTTGCAGCCACTATTGGCTTTATCGCTCTTTTTTGGTTTGGAGACGATAGAATCGGTTTTGTTATAGCGGCTTCTATGCTTATAAATCTTATTTGTGCTGGTTTGGTCGGCTCTATTGTGCCTTTAGTTTTAAGAAGATTGGGCATTGACCCTGCTGTCGGAAGTACGGTTGTGCTGACTACTTCTACAGATGTGATTGGGTTTTTGAGTTTTCTAGGTCTTGCTTCTTGGGTGCTTCTGTGAAAGGTATAAAATTCTTAAGACTAGAAGATTGCACGGATTCTATCTATGTGCAAGCAAAAAGTATGTTTTATGAGGAGGGTGGAGTCCAGAAACGTTGGGACTTAGTTGATGCTCATGATAGCGTTTCTGTACTTCTTTTTCACGAAGACTTAGACTCTTTTGTTTTTGTAAAGCAGTTTAGACCCGCGATATATATGAAAAATCAAGATGGATATACTTATGAGCTTTGTGCTGGTTTGGTAGATAAAAACAAGAGTCTTCAAGAGATAGCCTATGAGGAGATTTTGGAAGAGACTGGCTATGATGTGCCTTTGGAAAAAGTCGAAAGAATCACCTCTTTTTACACAGCTGTTGGCTTTGCAGGAAGTCGTCAAACTTTATACTTTTCTACTGTTGATGAGGGCATGAAAGTAAACGAGGGCGGTGGTATAGACCACGAGCAGATAGAGGTCATCTATATCAAAAAAGATAAGGTGATGGAGTTTATGTTTGATGAAAAAATAGCTAAAACATCAGGACTTATGTTCGCGCTTATGTGGTTTTTTAATCGATAAACCGTTTAGTTATCTCTTTATAGCTTTTCACTCTTCTGTCTCTTAAAAATGGCCAAATTTTTCTTATTTTCTCACTCTTTTTTAAATCTATCTTACAAATTATGACTTTCTCTTTGTCGCTAGATGCTTGAGTAGTGAGTTCTCCATCAGCTCCAACTACAAATGAGTTCCCCCAAAATCTTATACCGAGAATTTGTTTTTTATTATCAATTTCTTTGCCTACTCTATTTATGGCTATAAGTGGCAGTCCGTTGGCTATGGCATGTCCTTGTTGAACTGTTATCCAGTTTTTAAGTTGTCTATTTTTTTCTTTTTTACTATCTTCATCAAACCAGCCTATAGCAGTTGGGTAGATAAGCATATCCGCTCCTTTAAGAGCCATGATTCGTGCTGCTTCAGGGTACCACTGATCCCAGCAGAGAAGAACTCCTAATTTTCCTACACTTGTCTGTATCGGTTCATAGCCTAAATCTCCCTCAGTAAAATAAAACTTTTCATAAAACCCTGGGTCATCTGGAATGTGCATTTTTCTATATCGTCCAGCCACTAAACCATCTTTTTCAAACACAACAGCAGTGTTGTGATATATACCAGCAGTTCTTTTTTCAAAAAGAGATGTTACTAAAACTATCTTATATTTTTTCGCTACACTTGACCAAAACTCTACATCTTTTTCAAAATTGTCTGCTTTATCAAAGTTTTTTATATCTTCATTTATACAAAAATACCTATCTTGATGCAGCTCTTGAAGTAACACTAACTGTGCTCCTTTTTGCTTCGCTTTTTTTATCATCTCTAAAGTTTTTTTGATTGTTTTCTTTTTTGAGCCTTTATAGGCTTGTTGAACTAAGGCAATTTTTAACATGTGTCCCCCTTAAAGTTGTTTATTGAAGAGCAGTGAAGAGAGCCATTTTCTCTTATAAATACCGAAGCATCAACCCCAATCACTTCTCTGTCCTTTATATGTTTCTTTAAAATCTCTAGTACTTTTTCATCGTTTTTATCTCTATAAGTAGGGACGATTAATGCTTTATTGATAAAAATGAAATTGAGATAAGTAGCAGGTAATCTTCTGTTGTTGTAAAATTTCGCAGAAGGAAGAGGAAGAGGAATAAGCTTAAATCTTGTCTGTTTTAACTCTTTTTCCATCCTTTGTAACTCCTCAAAATGTTCATCATTTTTATCATAGCATTTTGCATAAACTATAGTCTCTTTATCTATAAAACGAGCTAATGTATCTATATGCGAGTCTGTATCATCGCCCACAAGTGAGCCGTACTCTAGGACAATAAGCTCTTTTAATCCAAAAATATTTTTTAGTTTTTTTGCTATATCTTCTTTAGAGTATGAAGGATTTCTGTTAGTGTTAAATATGCATTTTGCAGTACTAAGCATAACGCCATCCCCATTTGACTCGATGCTTCCGCCCTCTAAGACAAAATCAATATTTTGTAGATTTTTTCTATAGTAGGTTTCGTTAAATCTATCATCATGGGAGTATTCAAACTTCTCCCCCCATGCGTTGAACTTGAAATTGTATGATTTTAGTTTTCCATCTATAAAAACATCAATAGCCCCAAAGTCTCTTATCCATGTATCGTCAGTCTCTATATCATCGTAGATAACTTCACATGTTTGAAACTTTTTTAGAGTATCTATAAACTCTATATAGCTTTGTTGTATCTCTTTTAGTGAGTGTTGCCAATCTTTATGGTTGGTCGGGAAAACGACTATAATTGACTCTTGTTTTTCCCATTGGGCGGGAAGTCGTATGTTCATTTTTATCCTTATATCTAAAGCATAATTATACTATAATCATGATATGTTTAAAATTTGGAAACGACACAGTATAAATCAAATCAATATCATCGCTATACTATTTGCTGGTATATTTGCTGGAGCTTCGGCATTTGTGGTGATTTTCAATGAGTATTTAGGTTTCCAAAAAGACCTTATTGCGACAGAAAAGAGCTATATCCAAAATCAAAAAAGAAAAGTATTTGAGCAATCAGGGAGACTTTATAGGCTTATAGAGTATAGACACAGTAAGTATAATGGTCAAAATCTAAATCTTGAAAAAGAGAGCATCGCTAGGGAGGTTAGTATCGTTTTGGACGACTCTAGTGATGGTGGTTATCTGTTTATCTACTGTAAAGATATGGAGGTTATATATAAATCAAAAGAGCTTTTGCTTGAGAGGGAAACTGTTCAGAGGATTTTTGATGCTTCAAAAAATGGTGGGAGATTTTTAGAATTTGATGTTGAAAAAGATGATGAGTTGATGAAAAATATAGCGTATATAAGAGAGCTTGAAGAGCTAGGGTGGATTATAGGAAGCAGTATAGGTATCGGCGACAAGGATCTTGTTTTGGCTCAAAGAACAGAAGAGCACTACAATAAGATTACTAGCTTTATGCTCAAAATCATCACACTAACACTCTTTTTGTATCTAGCTAGCATATTGAAGTATCGCTATATCACTGAAAAGTTAAGTAAAGAGATAAAGTTTATAGTAAATTCACTCAAAGATGCCTCAAAAAACTATACAACAATAGACAGAAGCAAGGTAAAGTTTGAGGAGTTTAGAGAGATAACCTCACAAGTAAACAATATGCTTGAGAGCCTAAAACAGAAGAGGGGTGCTTTGGAGGATTTGAATCTAAATCTTGAGAGCTTGGTAAAAGAGAAGACAAAAGAGCTTCAAAAATCAGTTGAGTATGCGAGTGAACTACTGCAATATCAAGACAAGTTTCTTAAAAATTCTGTTCACGAGATAAATACGCCACTCTCTATCATACTTATGAATATTGAGCTGTATAATCTGAAGTTTGAGAGAAACCCGTACTTGATAAAGATAGAGGCTGCTGTGAAAGTTATAGAGAATATCTATGGGGATCTGAGTTTTATTGTAAAAAAAGAGAGTCAAAACAAGAGTGTAGATATGGTAAATTTCTCTGATTTTATAGATGATAGGATTGAGTATTTTTCTGATGTGGCACTTGGCAATAAGATAGATATGAAGAGCGAAGTTGATAGAGATATATTTGTACTTTTTAACGAGTCTGAACTCCAGAGGCTATGCGACAATAACATATCAAATGCGATTAAATATAGCCATATCAATAAGACTGTACATGTAAGGCTTTACACTCAGGATAACTGCACCGTGTTTGAAGTCGAAAATTTTGGGGATTCTATAGTTGATAAGGAAAATATCTTTAGCAGATACTACCGAGAGGACAAGTCTAGAGGCGGCTTTGGATTGGGCTTAAACATAGTAAAAGATATATGCGAAAGTAACGATGTGCGTGTGGAGGTAAAATCAGATGAAAAACATACGGTTTTTAGATACTTTTTTGAATGCAGTAGGAGGGTTGTGTAGTGAAGATTTTGTTACTAGAAGATGAGTTTATGTTAAGAAGTTCTATAGAAGAGTACTTGGAGGCTTCTTGTCATCAGGTTGTAGGTTTTTCCAATGGAGTTGATGTTTTAGATGCTCTTGAGGTTGAATCGTTTGATTTGTTGCTTTTGGATATAAATGTACCAAAACTAAATGGTTTAGAGTTGCTTCAAGAGCTAAACAACTTAGAGATAGTAGTGCCAACGATATTTATAAGTGCAAATCTTGATATAGAAGACATAAGTTCTGCTTTTAATCTTGGTGCTTGTGATTATCTTAAAAAACCTTTTCATTTAAAAGAGCTTGGGATTAGGATAGATAGAGTGAAAAGAGAACAAGAGATAAAAAGCTCTTCACACCTACTTTTGAGTAAAAAGTACTATTTTTCAAAAGATGAAAATCTACTCTTTTATAACAACAAATCACAGATTCTTACAAAAAAACAGCTGCAAATTTTAACTCTACTTTGTGAAAATATAGATATAGTAGTTGATTTTGAAAAGTTTAGAAGCTTCGTGTGGAATAATGATCCCATAGATAATGCGACTATAAGAGCAGAGATAAGTCGCTTTAGGAAATCACTTAAAGAAGATTTTATATCAAATATAAAGGGAATTGGTTATAAGATAGAGAGGTATTTTTCTACATAGTTGCTACAAAAGTGCTCATGCAGATAAATATTTTTAAGTTTTTTTGCATTTTTATTTTATGCTACGCTAATGCTATGCTACTATACTAAAATACTATAAAAGAAAGGATATTTAATTGAGCCAAGAGATACATAAAAAAATTAAAAACAATCCTAAGTATATTGAGCTTATCAAAAAAAGAAAAACTCTTGTCTTGAGCTTATCTTTTATTCTTACTGGAACTTATTTTTTGTTTATTATTATTCTTGCATTTTTTCCTCAGTTTTTTGCAATTAAAATTGTACAAACTGTTGTACCTATTGGAATTCCTATAGGAATATCTATTATTCTTTTGAGCCTAATACTTGCAAAAATATATATTCAAAGTGCTGCAAGCAAGTTTGATGACTTGGTAGGGGATATCATTGAGGATTCGAGGCTTGATTCGTGAAAATCTTTATGCTTTATTTTTCGTTTACATGTAGCTTGTTTGCACATGAGGCTCAAGCAGCAGCAGAGTCTAACATCTTGGCAATAGCAATGTTTTTTATTTTTGTAGTTTTTACTTTAGGGATTACTCATTGGGCGGCAAAAAGAACGAGAACCGCTAAAGATTTTTATGTCGCAGGTCGTGGAGGAATCAGTAGTTTTCAAAATGGCTTAGCAATCTCAGGTGACTATATATCTGCAGCATCTTTTTTGGGCGTTTCAGGACTTGTGTACCTTCATGGTTTTGATGGACTTATTTACTCTGTCGGTTTTTTAGTGGGTTGGCCAATTATCATATTTTTAGTAGCAGAACAACTAAGAAATCTAGGAAAATACACCTTTGCCGATGTTGCTTCTTATAGACTAAAAGAGACTCCTATAAGGATTTTAGCTTCTGTCGGTTCGCTTGCAACAATTCTTTTATATCTTATATCCCAATTTGTAGGAGCAGGAAAGATTATGGGGCTTCTTTTTGATTTACCATTTTACTTGTCTGTTATATTGGTTGGTTCACTTATAACTGCATTCGTTTTTTTTGGTGGTATGTTAGCAAGTACATGGGTTCAGATTGTAAAGGCAGTTTTGCTTCTTGTTGGTGCGACGATACTTGTATTTTTGATTATGTATAGTGTGGATTTTAGTTTTATAACTCTTTTTTCTAAAACTATTGAGGCTTATGGCAGTGATGCTATTATAAAGCCAGGGCTTCTTGTTGCTGACCCCATATCTACTATAAGCTTAGCGATTGCACTCATGTTCGGTGTTGCTGGATTACCTCATATATTTATGAGGTTTTTTACAGTGTCCAATGCTAAACAAGCTAGAGAATCAGTTTTTTATGCTACTGGATTTATTGGGTATTTTTATATATTAACATTTCTTATCGGTTTTGGTGCAATAGTTTTTGTATCTACAAACCCTCTATATACTGACCTTGTGAGCGGAGCTATCATAGGTGGTGGAAATATGGCATTAATGCATCTTAGTCATGTGCTTGGTGGTGATATATTTTTTGGTTTCATCTCTGCAGTGGCGATGGTAACGATTTTAGCAGTCATATCTGGACTAACTTTATCAGGTGCAAGTGCAATAAGCCATGATTTATATATAAGCGTTATTGCAAAAAATAGTAAAAACAAGATAAGCGAGCTAAAGGTCTATAAGTATGCAACTGTGGGTATTAGTGCAGTTTCTATTATCTTTGCTATTGCGTTTGAGTATCAAAATATAGCCTATTTGGTTGGTTTGGCTTTTGCATTTGCAGCATCTGCAAACTTTCCAATTCTGCTTTTGTCACTATACTGGAAAAAACTTACAACAAGAGGAGCTGTTATAGGCGGAAGCTTAGGTTTGCTTACAGTAGCTATATTGTTTTTTTTAGGTCCTGTTGTGTGGGGCGAAATCTTGCATGGGGATGCAGATGCTGCTATATTTCCGTATAAATACCCAGCACTATTTTCTGTTACTATCGCTTTTGTGAGTATCTGGTTTTTTTCAATAACAGATAAGAGCGAGGATGCACAAAAAGAGATTGAAGCATTCGATGAGCAGTATATGAAAAGTCAAATAGGAATTTAAAAATTAATCAAAAAAGAAAGGATTTACATGTCGCAGATTTTTGAACCAAATAGAGAGTTTAGCAAAGAGGCTAGGATTAAAAATATATGTGAGTTTAAAGAGTTAAGCTTGCAGGCAGAGGAAGATTTTGAGGGCTATTGGGATAAGATGGCAAAAGAAAAAATTGACTGGTTTGAGCCTTATGATAAAGTTCTAGATGAGAGTGACGCACCGTTTTATAAGTGGTTTGTCAATGGCAAGATGAATGTTGCTCATCAATGTCTAGGTCGTCATCTTGATAAAAGAAAAAACAAAGCAGCCATTATCTGGGAAGGCGAAGATGGAAGCAAGAGGATTATCACTTATCTTCAGCTTTATTATAGAGTAAATAGACTAGCAAATCTTCTGAAAAATCAGTTTGATATCAAAAAAGGCGATAGAGTTGTTCTTTATCTGCCGATGATACCAGAAGCTGCTTTTGCTATGTTGGCTTGTGCTAAGATAGGAGCTATTCACTCTGTTGTATTTGGTGGTTTTTCGGCGGACGCTCTTAGAGATAGAATCCAAGATGCTGACGCAAAGCTCGTTATAACTGCTGATGGTGCTTATCGTCGTGGTAAGCCATATATGCTAAAGCCAGTGGTTGATGAGGCTTTAAGAGAGGGCTGTGAGTGTTGTAAAAAGGTTCTTATCGTTCAAAGAAACTTTGAAAAGATCGAGTATGTAAAAGGTCGTGATTATGTTTATAACGAGATAATTATGAACGAGTCTCAGTATTGTGATCCTGAGCCTATGGATTCAGAAGATCCACTTTTCTTACTTTATACCTCAGGAAGCACAGGAAAGCCAAAAGGTGTTCAACATAGTTGTGCAGGCTATATCTTGTGGGCACAATATACAATGGAACATGTTTTTGATGTAAAAGAGAACGACACTTTTTGGTGCACAGCTGATGTTGGCTGGATTACGGGACATACTTATATAGTTTATGGTCCACTTGCTATGGGTGCGACGACTATAATGTATGAGGGTGTTCCTACTTACCCTGATGTTGGAAGATGGTGGAAGATGATTGAGGAGCATCGTGTAAACCAGTTTTATACTGCTCCAACGGCTATAAGACTTCTTCACAAGCTTGGAGCCGATGAGCCTAAGAAATATAACCTAAGTAGCTTAAAAGTTCTTGGAACTGTTGGCGAACCTATCAATCCTGATGCTTGGATGTGGTACTACAATGAGATAGGTGGAGGAAACTGCTCTATCGTTGATACTTGGTGGCAAACAGAGACTGGTGGACATATGATTACTCCTCTTCCTGGGGCAACTGCTATTAAGCCAGGGTCTGCGACTTTTCCTCTACCAGGGATTATGGCTGAGATTATAGATGAAAACGGAAATCCAACTCCAAAAGGAGAGAAGGGTCTGCTTTGTATCACTAAGCCTTGGCCTTCTATGATAAGAAACATCTGGGGAGACCCTGAAAGATTTGTAAAGTCTTACTTTGGAGATTGTAAAAAAGATGGAAAACCTGTTTACTTCTCTGGAGATGGAGCGATGTATGATGATGATGGGTATATAATCATCACAGGACGAACAGATGATGTTATCAATGTTTCTGGACATAGACTAGGAACCGCTGAGATAGAGGCGTCATTGGCTCATCACAGCAATGTAGCAGAAGTAGCAGTTGTTGGTCGACCTGAACCTATTAAAGGAGAGGGTATTTTTGCTTATATTGTTATGAAAGGTGATGATAGTATGGGCGAAGTGATTGAGATTACTAAAGAATTAAACAGGTTGATTGTCAAAGATATAGGCAATATTGCTAAACTTGATGGCATTGTGCTTGTTCCAGGTCTTCCAAAAACAAGAAGTGGTAAAATCATGAGAAGAATTCTTCGTTCAATCGCTAAAGGCGAAGAGATAACTCAAGACACATCAACTCTTGAAGACCCATCAATTGTTGGCATAATTGAGAAGTTAGTAAAAGAATAAAGCTTGGAAAAAATACTCATCATAAACACTGGAGGAACTTTTAACAAAATATACAATTCCATAAAGGGAGAGTTAGAAGTTCCTAGTGATGATATCGGAGTAACAAGCATACTGAAGTATTTTTATAATTTGGATTATGAGATAAAAAACATCATTCATAAAGATAGCTTGGAGATTACAAATAGCGATAGAGAAGAGATAGTTGAGCTTATAGCCAACTCATCAAAAGACAAGATACTGATAATTCACGGCACAGATACTATGGACAAAACAGCTACCTATATACAAGAGAATATAGAAGACAAAACAGTAATTCTAACAGGGGCTATGGTTCCTGTTAGTATTGATAGTGTTGAGGCAAGCTCAAATTTATCTATGGCTATAGGGTATCTTTTGGGATGTACTAAGCAAGGGGTATATATAGCAATGCACGGCCTAGTAGATACTCATCAGAAAGTATATAAAGATAGAGAAGTAGGAGTTTTTAAACTCTCTACATGCAAAGGTCTTTAGCTAAAGTTTGTATATACCGCCTGAACATCGTCATCGTTTTCAATTCGTTCTATGAGATTTGAAATATCACCTAGTTGCTCTTCATTTAGCTCTATTGGAGTATTTGCAAATCTTTTTAGAGTTGCAGTTTTAAGCTCTATCTTTAGCTCTTCAAAAGCGCATGAAAGTGTTCCAAAGTCTGTAAAATTTGCAGTTACTAAAACAGTGCCGTCATCCTCGTCAATCTCTTCAAGTCCAGCATCTATAAGCTCAAGCTCAAGCTCTTCTAAGTCCATATCATCTGTTTTTTCAAACTCAAATACTGCTTTTCTTGAGAACATAAACTCTAATGAGCCGTTGTTTAGCATCTCACCACCACCTTTTTTGAAGTGATTCTTTATATTAGCTACTGTTCTTGTTGGGTTGTCAGTTGCAGTTTCTATAAAGATAAGAGCACCATGAGGCGCTTTGCCTTCATAGTTTACCTCTTTCATATCCGCTAAGTCTTTTGAGCTTGCTCTTTTTATCGCTGCTTCTATGTTGTCTTTTGGCATATTTTCAGCTTTTGCATTAAGTATGGCTGTGCGAAGCTTTGCATTGCTATTAGGGTCATGGCCTCCCTCTTTTGCAGCCATCGTTATCGACTTGGCTAGTCTAGGAAATATCCTTGACATCGCCCCCCATCTCTTTAGCTTTGATGCTTTTCTGTACTCGAATGCTCTTCCCATAAATGTCACCTTATCTGATTTATTGAGCAGATTATATCTTTTTAAACCCAAATTATGCATTAGGCTTTAAAGCTTTATTGTATGCTTTAGTTTTATATATATCATAGCCGTCATGATTGCATCATTGATAGCATCATGTTTTCCAAAAATAGGAAGACCCAAATCTTTCATGATACTGTCAAATCTCAAATCTATATTGCCATCAGGGATAAATTTCATCTTTTTATCATAGTAGATGCCAGATACCTCTATTTGTTGCTGTGGAAGCTTTATGCCTAAATACGGTTTTAGATACTTATTTATCATCTTTACATCAAATTCAAGATAGTACCCGACAAGTGGACGAGAGCCTATAAAGTGAAGGAACTTTTCTAATGCCTCTTCTGGCTCACTTCCATTTTGAAGATCTATGTTTCTTATCTGATGTATCTTGATGCTCTCAGGACTTATGTCGCGAGTTGGCTTTACAAAAAGCTCAAACTTTTCAGATGTTATTATCTTATCGCCTTTGATTTTCAATGCACCGATGGATAATATCTCATCTTTTTTTGGGTTAAGTCCCGTAGTCTCAGTATCATAGACTATATACTCATCATCAGGCGGAGGGTCAAATAAAAAAGAGTACTTTTCATCTTTTAATTTTTTCCTATTTAGATGTCTTGAAATGTTGCTAAACATCACTGAACCATACTAAGTTTAAAGTGATGGGATATAAAAGCTTTAAATTTATTGACGATTTTGAAACTATCTTTGAGTAATTCAAGTTCAAGTTGATTAAGATTTCCTATATCTATTCTATTGTCAGCCTTATCTTCTTTTTCAAAATGCCTAAGTCTCTCTTGGAGTCTTAGATTTAAAAGTGTATCAAATGCCTCCTCAAGAGCATCACAAAAACCGCCATCAATAAGTTTTAGTTTTTTTAGTTCTCTTATGCGACTATTGGTATTTGTAGCTTCTATGCCATTTTCAAGAGCCATGCTTCTTATGCCTTGGACTATTGGAAAAATCCCGCCCTTTTTTACATCTATATAATTATCCTTAGATATGAGATTGGTGAATATACCGATTGGTGTCTCAAAAAGTAGTGTAGTTTTTGCAAAGTTTGCCATAAATACGCTTCTGTCTTTGACTCCATCAAAAACCATCTTTTTTAACTCATCTAGTAACGCAGGATTACCAGCTACGCTAATAGCGTCAAAAAAGATAGCAAGATGCATATAATCATCACCACTAGGAGCTTCTAGCCATCTTCCTAGCTCGTTTTTATATGATTTTAGGCTTTTTCTCCAGTACTCGTTGGAGACCATTATGTTTCCCTCACATCTTGGGAAACCAAAATCTATAAGAGTTCTAGTGAACTCTTCCATGCACTCTTTATAGTCTTCAACGCTCATTTCATCTGATATTATGAGTGCATTGTCTTGGTCGGTTTTAAGCATCTGTTCTTTTCTGCCTTCACTTCCCATCACGATAAGACAAGCTTTTTGCCTTAACTCTTTTGGTACTATCATTTCATAAAGTTTTTCATATACTTTTTCGTTGAGTTCAGAGATAAGTTTTGAGATATACTCAACTTTTGTACCTTTTGAGTGGAGTTTTTTTATGATATTGATAAAATCTTTACTTGCAAGTTTTAGTTCATCAATAGTAGTCGCTTTTTTAACCTGAACTGCAACCAAGTATGAGTGATTTGCAAAGTAGCTTAGTAGGTCAAGCTGCTCTAGTATCCCTATAACTCTATCATCTTTTGTAACAACTATTCTCTTGATAGAGTTTTTTGTAAAAGACAGAAGCGCATTAAATAAAAAATCATTATGCTCTATAGTGATGATTGGGCTAAGTGCAATGGGTCCAATGGGTCCGAATTTATCGTAATCATTGTATAGTATGTGCTTTCTCAATATACTATCAGTTACAATACCAAGCACTCCATCATTGGAAACCAATATACAGTTAGTTTTTAGCTCTTCCATCTTCTTTAAAGCATCCATGATAGGTTTTTGTGCTCCAACTATACAGGGCTTGTGCAAGTAGGTGTCAGCAACACGAGCAATCATAAAACCAGACATCTGTGTTGAGTACTCTTTTTGCTTTGCTGATTGGATTTTGTTTGCTAGGTCTTTTATATAGAAGTTTTTAAACTCCGTATTGGAATCCAAAAGAGCCTTAAAGTCATCTTTTTTCATTTCAAAACAGATAAGCTCTTCAAGAACTATAAAACTCTCTTCAGTTTTATCATATATGAGTGAGTCTGCATCAAAAGTATTTGAGTTGTTATAGACCTTTACAAGCTCATCATTTAGATACTCTCCAACTTCGCCTTTTATGATTAAGTACAAAAATTCTGGAAGGTTTTCAGGAGATATAAGAATCTCATCTTTTTTATAGTAAGCAATATCCATAGAGTTTACAGCTTTTGTGAGCTCTCTTGGCGTTAGTAGTTCAAAGGGGTGGATTGATTTTAAAAATGCCTCTTGGTCGTGTAAGCTCATAGTTAATAACCTTAAAAATAGTCTTCTGTTAAGTTATCACAAATAAGTTAAGAAAAGACTAAAAAGAAGAAAGCACACGGTATTTTACCGTGTGCTTGAGTAGTTCTAGTGAGTGGCTGAGCCAGCTCCTCTAGGAATTCTAATATTTTCAACAAGATCTTGTATCTCTTGTGGTGGCGGTGAAGTCATTTTACAAACTACAAACGCAACTATAAAGTGCAAAATCATACCAATCGTACCTATACCAGTTGGAGCTATATTCCATAGGTAATCAGCTTTATCTCCGCCCATAAATACAAAGTAAACTATGTATGAAAAAGTAAAGATTAGACCAGTTGCCATACCAGCAATAGCACCTTCTTTGTTCATTCTCTTATAGAAAATTCCCATGATAATAGTAGGGAAGAATGAAGCAGCAGCAAGTCCAAATGCAAATGCAACAACTTGTGCAACAAAACCAGGAGGGTTTATGCCCAGATAACCAGCAACACATATCGCTACAATAGAAGCAGCACGAGCAGCTAGAAGCTCATTTTTCTCGCTTAGCTTTGATTTTCCTGTTACTTTATCTTTCATCAAAACATTACCTAGAAGGTCATGTGAGATGGAAGTCGATATAACAAGTAGCAGTCCAGCTGCCGTTGAAAGAGCCGCTGCGAGACCACCCGCTGCGATAATCGCAATAACCCAGTTAGGAAGACCCGCAATCTCTGGATTTGCAAGAACGATGATATCTCTATCTATATAAACCTCATTTATAATCTTGCCATTTGCTCTCATCTCTTCTGCTGATGCAGTATGAGTAGGCATAGGGTTTGAAGTTAAACGCTCTCCACTTGCTCCAGTTCCTTCTATGAATTCAGGCTTACCTTTGCCTTCAAATGCTTTTCCAGAAGCAAACTGTATTTTACCGTCATTGTTTCTGTCAGTCCATCCGATAAGTCCAGAATTTTCCCAGTTTTTAAACCAAGCTCCATTATTACCTGCAATTTCTCCATTAACGAACTTTGCGTAATCAACATTTTGTAGATTACTTATAAGATTGATACGAGCAAAACTCGCAACACTTGGAATCTGAGTATAAAGTATAGCGATAAATACTAATGCCCAGCCAGCAGATATTCTTGCAGCCTTAACAGTAGGAGTTGTAAAAAATCTAACGATAACATGCGGAAGACCAGCAGTACCAAGCATAAGTGCAGTAGTAAGCATGAAAACATTCCAAGTACCACTATGACTTACTGTATATGCTCCAAAGCCAAGATCTGTCATAGATTGGTCAAGTGCATGAAGCAAGAAAGTGCCAGCCTCTATCTGTCTAATACCATTATCAAATTCAAATGCTACTGTTCCACCAAAACCAATTTGTGGTAAAAATGTCTCAGTTACTTGAAGTGATAAGAAAATCGCAGGAACAGTAAATGCAAAAATCATAACACAATATTGAGCAACTTGAGTATAAGTAATACCTTTCATTCCGCCAAGAACAGCATATACAAATACAACACCCATACCGATAAGAACACCAGTATTTACATCAACTTGTAAAAATCTTGAGAAAACAATACCAACACCTCTCATCTGTCCAGCAACATATGTAAATGATATAAAGATAACACATATAACAGCAACAGTTCGAGCTACCTCAGAATAATATCTGTCGCCGACAAAATCAGGAACAGTAAACTTACCAAACTTTCTCAAGTATGGTGCTAAAAGCAGAGCTAGTAGTACATAACCACCAGTCCAACCCATCAAGTAAGCACCACCATCACTACCTTTTAGTGAAACGATACCTGCAAGTGAGATAAAAGAAGCAGCACTCATCCAGTCTGCACCAGTAGCCATACCATTTACTACAGGGTGTACACCACCACCTGCAATATAAAACTCTTTAGTACTCCCAGCTTTTGACCATATAGCAATACCGATATAAAGAGCAAACGACAGAGTAACAAATAGATAAATTAAACTTTGTAATTCCATTTTATTCCCCTTTATTCGTGAATGTCATATTTTCGTTCTAATGCTTCCATCTTTTTTGCGTAAACAAAAGCAAGAACAATAAATACATACATAGCACCTTGTTGTGCAAACCAAAATCCCAACTTAAATCCGCCAAATGTTATAGCATTGAGTTCATCAATAAAGATGATTCCGCAGCCATAAGAAGCGATAAACCAGATAATTAAGAGTTTAACGATAAGAGTTATATTCTCTTTCCAATAAGCTTCAGCAGCTTCCTTGTTCATAGGGTCTCCTTGTGTTAGATTCTAAAGTGTCGATATAATTCAACACTCTTTCAGCTATAACTATAATCTTTTAAAATAGCATTAGCATAGCAAAAGCAAATTTATGAAAAAAAAATTAAAGATTATAATATTGTGAGTAAAAACGAAACAAAACTATTTTATTGTATAATGTCGAAAAGATTAGGATAGATTATGAACCAAACAATAGAAAGTTTTTTAGCGAGCGTAAGCTCTTTGCATCAGCTAGAAGCACAAAGCTTACCAGAGGATGTTTTAAGAGAGATGGTTAAGATGGAAGCCAATGAGCTTTACAAACTATGCACACAGTTTGTAGTCTTACAGCACAATATTCCAAGCCAAGAAAAGATAATAACGATAGATGAAGATGAGTTATTAAGCCTTGTTGATGAGTACGCAAAAGCTCTATTAGAACGATTCAAAAGGGAAGTAGCTTGAGGTTATAAGCTCTGCAAGTGAGTTTGCTAGTATAGTGTATCCCTCAGCATTTGGGTGTATGTGGTCGATTTTAAGGGAGCTATCTCCTAGTATCCGCTCAAGAGAACTATCATCCAAAGGAACATTTAGCTCGCGTGCAATCTCGTGATATATCTTATCTGTTTTTAGTGCTAAGATCTCTACTCTAGGCACTCCAACTAGGACTACATGTATATTTTGTTTGCGTGCTAACTTTATCATCTGTATGATATTTTCTTTTGCTCTATCTAGGCTTTGTCTTCTTAGTATATCATTACCGCCGTGGATGATGATTAGAATTTTTGGTTGATGTTCTTCGAGTACACTTGGAAGCCTTCTGAGTCCTTCGCTTGTCGTTTCTCCATTGACTCCCGCATTTATAACTGTTTCTTGCAACAGTCTTGAGAGTTGAGATGGGTAGTTTTGCTCATCTGAAACTCCATATCCATAAGTGATACTATCTCCAAATGCTACTATTTTTGTATCCATGGGCAACATTATGACTCCATCAAACTCTTTATTGGAGTTATCAAAAAAGTTAAAAATAACAATAGCAATGATTCCTAAAAAGATTAGTTTTATTATACTCATAGTATCATTATAGCAAAAAGTAGAGAAATGGTAAAAAAAGATATCGATTATATAGCAGTCATCGCACTTTGTACTGCTATACTTGTTTGGGCTAGTTCTTTTATAGCTCTAAAGTCCGCTATAGGTCCTATTGGTCCTATGACTGTGATTTTTGGGCGTATGCTTATTGCTAGTTTTTGTTTTTTGTTTTTTGTAAAAAGATTTTTGAAGTTGAAATTTACAAAAAATGATATAAAGTATCTTGCTTTGATGGTGCTTTTTGAGCCTTGTTTATACTTTATATTTGAAGCAAATGCCTTGAGCTATACTACTGCTGGACAAGCTGGAATGATTACTTCTACTATGCCCATTATAACTGCGATTGGTGCAGGGATATTTTTAAAAGAGATTATTTCAAGAAAATTTATCTTAGGCTCACTAATAGCTATCTGCGGAGTTATCTGGCTTAGTCTTAGTGCAAGTAGCAGCGAGAGTGCTAGCAATCCTATACTAGGCAATTCATTGCAGTTTATGGCGATGATTTGTGCTGCTGGTTATACCATCTCTATAAGGCATTTAGTAAAAAAGTTTTCTCCTCTATTATTGACCGCCATACAATCTTTTGTAGGAGTTGTCTTCTTTTTGCCTTTTGCCCTTTGGGAGTACAATACAATAGTCATGGACTTTAACCAAGAAGCACTTTTATGGGTTGTCTATCTTGGCATAGTCGTAACACTTGGCGGATATGGTTTGTTTAACTTTGCCCTTAGTAGAGTCCAAGCTAGTAAGGCTTCTATGTTTATAAATCTCATACCAGTTTTTACTCTTCTCTTGGCTTTTTTAATTCTTGGAGAGGTTTTGACTTATGTGGAGATGATTGCGTCTATAGTTATACTCTTAGGGGTTGCTATAACTCAAGTACCAACTAAAAATATAAAAGAGTCTATATGAAGATTACGCAAGCACTTGTAGGTCCGTGAGCTCCTATAACTAGGGACTGTTCTATGTCGGCAGTTTTTGAGGGACCGCTTATAAATAGCCCATAACCTGCTTTTTTAAACTCAACTCTTTCGTATGCCTCGTGCATAGTATCTACAATATTCTCTTTTTTGATGATTATGAGGAGCTTAGTTGCTAAAAAGTACAAAGCACGATGACGATTGTTGGAGTTTTTTACCCAAACAGCACCATTTTCAGCGACTGCAAATTCTGCTTCTATGATGGCTAAATCAACACTCTCTAGCGCGTGAGGAGTGTTGGGCTTGTTTGGGTTTCTGTTTGTACATGTAAGCTCTTTACATGTAGAGACTATGACTGCCAAATCAGGGTAGTTTTTTGCTACAAACTCATCTATGCTTTCGTCTTTTAGCCAAAGAGCATCTCCTCCTACAGAGGCTAGTGAGCTTTTGAATTTTTCATTTTTATCTTCATAGCTAGTATGAGGTATGTTTGTTTCGGGTAACTCTATAGTAGAAGAGGGTAGATTTTTCTTGATATTGCTTAGGATGTATGCTCTTGATGACATTACTTTTTCCTTTCTTTGTATAGCTCTTTAAAACTTTTTTGTGGAAACTTTGGAAGCTCTCTTTGCTTGCCCCAGATATTGATTTTTGTATAAAGTATGCTTCTAGGGAGTTTTGGTACTATTTTTCTTGCTATTTTTCCTGAAAAATCCAAGAGAGAAGGGTGCTTCATAACCCAAGTTGCTACTTTCAAAATGCTATGCTTTTTAAATCCCAAAAGTCCATTTTTAACCACGCTTTGTCTGTGTTTGTAAAGCTGATTATGTAGGTCTATCTTTGACGGGCAGACATTGGAACAAGAGGCACAAAGTGTACAAGCAAATGGCAGGGTTTTGTTTGTGCTCAAATCCTTACTAGCTCCCAAGGTTGAGCCAATGGGTCCTGGGATTGTGTAGCCGTAGCTATGCCCTCCGCTTCGTCTGTAAATTGGACAAGTATTTATACATGCCCCACATCTTATGCAGTTGAGGGATTGTTTAAAATCCTCATCTGCTAGGATGTCTGTACGGCCATTGTCAGTTATGACTATATGTAGCTCCCCGCCTTCGATAGGGGCGTGGAAGTGAGAGGTGTAAGATGTTATAGGCTGACCCGTCGCACTTCTAGCTAGCAGTCTTGTGAAGATACTCAAATCTTTTAGTCTTGGTATGATTTTTTCTATCCCCATACTAGCGATGTGAAGCTTAGGTAGGCTCGCTCCCAAGTCCGCATTTCCCTCGTTTGTGCAAACTACAATCCCGCCAGTCTCTGCTATGCCAAAGTTTACGCCAGTCAAGGAGGCATCTGCATTTAAAAACTTTTCTCTTAAGTGTTTTCTAGCCGCTCTTGTTAAGTAAGTAGGGTCGCAGTTGTCTTTTTGGGTGTTTAAAGACTTTTCAAATGTCTTTCCAACATCCTCTTTTTTGAGATGAATTGCAGGTAGAACTATATGAGAAGGAGCTTCTTCTCTAAGCTGAACTATCCTCTCGCCAAGGTCTGTATCGACTACTTCTATGCCATTTGCTTCAAGGTATGGATTTAGATGGCACTCTTCTGTTAGCATTGATTTACTCTTGACTAACTTTTTTGCACCCCTACTTAAAAGAAGCTTTAGAACTATCTCGTTATGTTCTTTCGCATCTTTTGCCCAGTGTACATGTAAGCCTTTTTCTAGTGCATTTTTCTCAAACTCTTCGAGGTAGAAGTCTAGCTTGTTGATAGTGTGAGTTTTTATCTGTTTTGCTACTTCTCTCAAAGCTTCCCACTCATCGAGTCCGTGAGCTGCTATGTCTCTTTTTTCTCTTACAAACCACAGGGCTTTATCATGCCACTTCATCCGCTCGTTGTTGGCTATAAACTCGGCTGCTTTTTGAGGGTGTCCCATTATGCTGTCTCCTTTTCAAGCAACAAAGTTACTTGAAAATTCCTCGCACTAAAGCACGAAGTGTAACTTCTGTATATCATTGCTGCTCTCCTGCTAAGACTTGAGCGATATGAAGAGTTTTTATAGCTAGCTTATTTCTATCGATAATCCCTTGCATGTGCATAAGACAAGACATATCGATGCCAGTCATCACTTCAGCCCCAGCACTCAAATGCTCATCAATCCTATCAACTCCCATAGCCACGCTCATAGCTTCATTGGTTACGCAAAATGTACCACCAAAACCACAGCATTCATCATCTCGTTTTAGCTCTACAAACTCTATATCATCCACTAAAGAGAGTATATTTTTTATCTTAGAAAACTTTGGCAAATTCCTCTCGCTCATGCTAGCCATACCAAGCTCCCTATGCCCATGACAGGAGTTGTGAAGACCTACTTTGTACGGAAATCTTACATGTAGAGATTTGGGTTTTACTATATCGTGCAAAAATTCTACTAGCTCATAAGTGTTAGCTTTAAGATGCTCAAACCCATCTTCGCCCTCTAAAAACTGAGCATAATTTTCTCGCACCATCGCCACACAGCTCCCGCTAGGAGCTACAACGAAATCATAATCTTTAAAAATCTTTAAAAACCTATGAGCAAGCTCACTCGCCTCGCTAGCACAGCCCGTGTTTGCCATAGGCTGACCACAGCAAGTCTGCTCTAGTGGATACTCTACTTGTAAGCCTAGATTTTCAAGCACTTTGAGGGTCGCCATACAGGCTTCAGGGTAGAGTTCATTCATAAAGCAGGGTATAAAAAGTCCTATACGCATAAGTTCTCCTTGTGTAAATAAGCTTAGCCTAAAAGTATAACAAGTCTATGATAAAATAGCTTGTAGAAAAAACTCTATCAACAATACACCAACAGTAAGTGCTAGCACGATGGCAAAAAACCTAACTATCTTCATCTATCTCTCACTCAACGCAAGCTTGAGTGCAAGCCCTGTAAATACAGTTCCTGCTACTTTGTTTAGGATATTTTCTGCATTTTTAGACTTGCTAAACCAGTTCCCAAGCCTGCCTGCAAGAAGAGCGATAGAGCTAAAGATCACAAAAGCACAAAGCATAAAAATAGCCCCAAATACAAATATCTGAACAGTAACACTCCCTACAGCTGGTTTTGCAAACTGAGGCAAAAAAGCCAAGAAAAAGATAGAAACCTTAGGATTGGTAATATTCATAATAACCCCCCGCCTATATAGTTTAAAAGGGGACAGGCTACTTTTTGTCTTGTTTAACTTTGTTTTTGTGTTAGAACTAAAAGAGAGATAAGCAAGATAGAGTAGATAAGCAGCCCCTATGTATTTGAGTATATTAAAAGCAGTTGCTGAGGTTTGAAATATAGCCGCAACTCCAAGAGCAACAGCGGTAGTATGGAAGATGAGTCCCGTACATAAACCAAGAGTTATAAGTACACCATCTTTTGCACCTTTGCTCATGGATTGGGTTAAAACAAAGATATTGTCAGGACCAGGGCTTAGAGCTAGGAGTGATGAGGCGGTTATAAAAAGAATGATGATTTCTAAATCTAGCATAGTTACCTTTACATGTAAAGGTGTATTATATCGAATATTTATAT
>CAYOWG010000006.1:0-21298 GCA_964407605.1 uncultured Sulfurospirillum sp.
AGTTTTTCAAAACAGTAGTTATGAGCTATCTTCTTAAAAATGGAGATGCTCATCTGAAGAATTTTGGCTTGACTTTTAGTAAAGATTTTAAAACCATAAGGTTTGCCCCAGCATATGACATCGTAACTACCACAGCTTATATATTTAAAGATAAACCCGCTTTAAGCCTTGATGGAAAAAAGATATGGCACTCAAAAGATACTTTGCTGAGTTTTGGCCAAAAATACTGTTTGCTCTCAAAAAAAGAGTCCTTGCAAAACTATCAAGAGTGCGAAGATGCTTTAGTGGAGTCTATGAGAGACTTAGAGATATACATACTAAAAAACCCTCATTTTAAGAAGATAGGTAAAAGGATGTATGATAGTTGGCGCTTATCACTATCATATAAATCCATAAAGGAGATTGATAATGATACTATCAGAGCTTGGAAGTAAGATTAGAAGTTTAAGAAAAGAGAAAAAGATAAGCCAAGAAGATTTAGCAAAAACAGTAGGCATAAGCAGAAATACGCTTTCCAAATTAGAAAATGGCTATATCGCCAATATATCGATAGTTACGCTTGATAGAGTTCTAAATGTTTTGAATTACCAGCTTGATATTAAGCAAAGTAATCCTTTTGTCTGAATGTGCTACAATGTTTAAAAGGAAAAATATATGAGGATTTTACTATCTTTATTACTCTTTATAAGTTTTATATTTGCAGGAGTGGATATAAACAAGGCAGATGCAAAAGAGCTAGCTACTCTTAAGGGGATTGGCGAAGTTAAGTCTAAAAAGATAGTTGATTTTAGAGAGTCTGAGGGCTGCTTTGAGAGCGTGGATGATTTGCTAAAAGTAAAAGGTATCGGCGTGAAAACTCTTGAGAAAAACAGAGAAAATATCACTCTCACAGAGTGTGATTAAATGCAGGGCAGAGTAATCTTAAGATACATCATAGTCATATTTTTATGTTTAACCCCTCTGTTTGCAGTGATAGATATAAATAGTGCCAGCTCAAGCGAGCTTTTAGAGCTTGATGGCATCGGAAAAGCAAAAGCTCAAAAAATCATAAGTTATAGAGAACTAAACGGATGTTTTAGCAGTATAGATGAGCTAGCAAAGATAGATGGTATCAGTAAAAAACTTGTTGCCAAAAACAGAGCAGTGCTGACTCTAGGGGTTTGTCAAAAGAGTCTCAAGGAGAGTAGCCTTAGTGCAAGCTCACTTAAAGATGTTTTACTTAACCCTGTCAATATCGTCTTTGTGCTGATCATATTTGCATTGGCTTTTCTTGATCAAAAAACTAAAAAAGATTATAAGTCTCAGATAGTTAGTGTTGGTGTACTTGGCACTTTTGTAGGTATTTTTATAGGCTTACAAGGTTTCGACCCAGGCGACATCATGAATAGTGTAAATCAGATACTCTCAGGACTAAAAATAGCATTTTTTACCTCTATCGTTGGTATGAGCGTAGCTACCATACTATCCATAATCCAAAAGCTAAAGGAATAGACTGAAAACAAATAACGAGTGGATAAGCATATCAGATATGATGTCAGGCTTGATGTTGGTATTTTTGTTTATAGCAATTGGTTTTATGATAGAGATGCAGTCGCAAAAAGATGAGATGAAAGATATAGCCATCTCATATAGGGATGCTAAAGCTAACTTAAATGAAGCTCTTCATGAAGAGTTTGAAGATGACTTAAAAGAGTGGAATGCAGATATAACAAAAGACAATGCTGTGGTATTTAGCTCTCCAGAAGTACTGTTTGAGGTTAGTAGTAGTGAGATAAATCCTGAGTTTAAAAAAGTTTTAGCAGAGTTTTTCCCTAGGTATATTAAGATACTAAGTCAATTCAAAGACGAGATAAAAGAGCTGAGAGTAGAGGGGCATACTTCGGACACATGGGAGGCTGCTTCATCTAAAAAAGAGATATACCTAAACAATATGAAGCTTTCGCAAAAAAGAGCTTTTAGCGTGCTAGCATACTGCTATAGCCTTGAAGATGAAGTTACTAAAGAGAATAGAGCTTGGTTAGAGAAGTTTTTTAGGGCAAGCGGCATGGCTTTTGCAGAGCTAAAAGAGATAGAAAAAGCAAGAAGAGTTGAGTTTGTGATAGCTATGAAAAGCGAAGAGAGGGTTTATGAGATTTTAGACTGAGTACTTCGTGGGTTTTTAGGGAGTTTACAGGTTTAAATGATCCCATTTTTTATAAATGCCGTAGATACAAGCATAAGCACTATTTTAGCAATTCTATCGCATAATTTAGAATGATATAATTTGGCTGAATTTATAAAGGGGTGTATATTGAGTTTAGAAAATAGGAAAGTCTGGATATATATAGGCTTAGCATTTTGTTTTAGTGTGGCGATTAGACTGATTTGGGTATATCAGTTTAGTGGGGCTGAGAACTTTATGTGGAATGGTCAGTTTATGATAAATACCAATGACGGCTACTACTGGGCGGAAGGCGCTAGGGACATACTAAACTGGCATTTTGAAGAAAATGCACTCTCTCCTACACATGCAGCAATCTCACAACTTACAGCTCTTTTTGTTTTTATACTGCCTTTTTCTTTTGAAACTGTTATATTTTATATGCCAGTCTTTTTAAGCTCTTTGGTGGTTATACCTATGATTTTGATTGCAAAAAGCCTAGGTAGGGTAGAGCTTGGATTTGTGGCAGCTCTCATGGCGAGCATCGCTTGGAGTTACTATAATCGCACTATGGTTGGCTATTATGATACTGATATGCTCAATATTGTATTTCCGATGCTGCTTGTTTGGTCGCTTATATTTGCCATAAAGACCAATAAAGATAGATATCTTATCTTTACAGCTCTTGAGATGATAGCCTATCGGTACTGGTATCCGCAGAGCTACTCGCTTGAGCTTGCATTTATCGGGCTTATCGGGCTTTATGCATTGGTGTATGAGCGAAAAAATCTTTATATGATTAAGCTCATCATTATCATGTTTATCGCCATGATGGGACTTCCTGATTTGGTTCGGCTTGTGGGCGTTATCGTAGTGTTTTTACTATTTAGAAGCAAAAAAATCGACTCTTACATGTACTATCTTTTAGTTGCCGTTATACTACTTTTTTTAGCTACTGGCGGACTCTCTCCTGTCTGGAGTCAGCTAAAAGGCTATGTTTTTGATACTGTTATCCAAGTAAAAGGTGAGGATTTGCAACTTCACTTCTTCTCTGTAATTCAGACTGTAAGAGAAGCAGGCAAGATTCCATTTGAGACATTTGCAAACCGTATAAGTGGACATACTATCACTTTTTTACTCTCTTGTGTGGGCTATATCTTGATGTCAGTTCGCTATCCTGTTATGCTTTTGGGTCTTCCTATGGTTGGGCTTGGGTTTTTGGCTTATGTTGGCGGACTTAGATTTACCATATATGCAGTTCCTATTTTGGCATTTGGTATGGCTTATCTTATCTTTATATGCAGTGATTATCTTAAAAAGTTTTTAGTTGAGGGCAGAAGTAGTTTCTATATAAGAGCAGTTTTTGTCGCTATATGTACAGCGGCAGTTTTATATCCAAATATAAAGCATGTTATAGGCTACAAAGTCCCAACAGTATTTACAGCTCAAGAGGTGAGCATACTTGATAAGCTAAAGAACATAGCCCAAAGAGATGATTATGTGGTTGCTTGGTGGGATTATGGCTATCCACTTCGTTACTATAGTGATGTCAATACTCTCATAGATGGCGGTAAACATAGTGGTGCTGTGAACTTTCCTGTTAGTTTTATGCTCACAAATCCTCAAGAGAGTGCTGCAAAAATGGCTAGGTTTAATGTGGAATACACTGAAAAAAGATTTGACTTGAAAAAAGGTAGTCCAGAGATAAATCGCACAACAGTTGCCAACATGATACTAGGCGCTGGCTTTAGCGATGCAAACGACTTTTTATTATCTTTAAAAACGAACATAGAACTACCTAAAAAAACAAGAGATATATACTTCTATCTTCCTTATCGTATGATGGGTATATTCCCAACTGTAGCACAGTTTAGTAACAAAGACTTGATGAGTGGAAAGATAAATAGAAGACCATTTTTCTACCAAACAAACAGATTTAAAGATGAAAAAGATACTCTAAACCTCTCATCAGGGGTACTCTTCAACAAGACAAACGGAACACTAAAGATAGGCAAGCAAGAAGTAAAAGTAAAAGAGTTTCATACAGTAGCTTATGATAAAAACAAGAAGCTTATAAGGCAAAGGCAGAGCATACATAAAGATGGAAGATTTTTTCTTGTCTATATGCGTTCATACAACACTTTTTTAGTTTTAGACCAAACTATGTTTGATTCAAGCTACATACAGCTTTTTGTATTTGAGAATTATGATAAAAACTTATTTGAACCAGTTATATTAGAACCAAATGCAAAAGTGTTTAAGCTAAAGATATGAATATATATCTTGATAAAAGAGTTTTAAACTTATTAGTTATTGTTACTCTTAGTTTTGTGACATTTGCATGGACTTTTTGGATATTTCACAAGCCTTTTGAGCTAGATGTTGTTTTGTGGGTCATTTTGGTTCGCATAATCGCTTCTGTTGTGATTTTCAAAGACTACTCTTTGTCTTGGAGTAAGGTTACACAAAAAACATTTTTACTAAAAAGTGCAGTTTACATAGCCGCTTTTTGTCTTTATATGCCCTTTTTCTATCAAGATGTACGCATAGCTGTTATGCTCTCAGAACTAGCATTTTATCTTTTTGGAATCAACTTTTTGATGTACTCTTACTACATGTACATAAACAGAGGGAAAGTAAAAAAATATAAAAGCTTAGTCATCTATGGAGCTGGAAAAGCGGGACTCAAACTAGAAGAGGAGTATAGAGATTCTGAGTATAAGATAAGGTATTTTGTGGATGATGATAGAGCTTTGCAAAAAAGAAGCATTGATGGTATCAGGATTGTTTCAAAAAGTAAGCTTATAAAGAAGATAGGTGAAGATAAAAAGTTTGACCTTTTGCTTATCGCTATGCCTTCATGCGAGCCAGAAAAAGTCAATGAGATATACGAAAAACTTCATACTTATTTTGAAGAGATTAAAGTGCTACCATCTTTGAAAAAGATATTTGATACAGAAAATTTAGCAAGCGAACTTAGGGAGATAAGTGTCGAAGATCTACTAGCTCGTCACCCAAAGGACTTAGATAAGCAAGCTATATCACAGTTTCTAAAAGATAAAAAAGTTATGATAACAGGAGCAGGAGGAAGTATAGGCAGCGAGATAAGTCGCCAGTGCCTAAAGTACGGTGTTCGTGAGTTGGCGCTTTTAGACCATAGTGAGTTCAATCTCTACACAATCGCCGAAGAGCTAAACTCTAAAAAAGTAAAGCCGATTATGCATAGTGTTTTAGATGCAAAAGCACTAGAAAAAACCATCTCTACATGTAAGCCAGATATCATCTTCCACGCTGCTGCCTATAAGCATGTTCCTTTGGTTGAAGCTAACATAGAAGAGGGCATACAAAACAATATAATCGGCACTAAAAACTGTATAGATTTAGCCATAAAATATAGTGTCAAAAAGTTCATACTCATCTCAACAGACAAGGCAGTTCGTCCGACCAATGTCATGGGAGCTACAAAACGCATTTGTGAGCTTTATGCAAACAATGTCGATAGTAAAAAAACAGAGATAGCAGCAGTGAGGTTTGGCAATGTTTTGGGCTCATCAGGTTCAGTCATACCAAAGTTCAAAGCTTTGATAGAAAAAGGTGGACCTATCACAGTAACACATCCAGATATAAACAGATACTTTATGCTTATATCTGAGGCTTGTGAGCTTGTGCTTCAGACTGGGGCTATTGCTAAAGGAGGAGAGATATTTATACTCGATATGGGAGAGCCTATAAAGATAGTAGATTTGGCTAAAAAGATGATAGAATTGTCTGGTAAAAAAGATATACAGATTGAGTTTACAGGACTTAGAGCAGGAGAAAAACTATATGAAGAGCTTCTTATAAGCCATAGTGACCAAAAAACTCAATATGAGTCCATAACAGTCGCATCAAGCACGCATTATGATATAGAAAAACTAGATATCGATATAAGAGAGTTGCTTACATGTAAAGATAAACTAAAAAAACTCAAAGAGATTGTCCCAGAGTTCAATCACAATGAAAATGGAGTAACAAATGGTAGTTAGAGATATACAGCAGTTTGCCGAAGTAAGACAAAGAGCAAGGGCTTATTTTTGTTATCTTTTTGATAGAAATATGCCAAAAAAACTTCCAAATCCAGACTTGAGCGAGATAAATGCTGCTCTTGATAAGATTGTCAATGAGGTAGATGGATTTGAGGCCATGTATGTGCTTGATACAAGCGGTAAACAAATAACAGACAACTTAACAAACAAGCAAGAATACAAAGGTTTTAAAGGAATAAACAGAAGCAACAAATCATACTTCTACCGTACAGTTCGTCAAAAAAGATGTGTTTTGACAGACCCATACCCCTCAACTCTCACAAACTCCTTAACAGTCACAGCGGCTTATCCTATATACAACGACAAATCAGAGCTGAGATATGTGGTATGCATGGATATATCTCTAAAAGATGTTCTTAGAATTGCTCATCCAAATCAACTTCAAGCCAAGTTTGGCAACTTTGTGAAAGTGACTTATGGTATGTTTTCGCTCGCACTTCTTATGGTCGCTTCACTACTGTTTATAAACGGTGTATCGAGCCTTGTGAGTGATGGCTTTATGAGTGCAACAACCAATATAGAAGGGATGTTTAAAGCAACTATACTCTTGACCCTATCTCTAGCTATATTTGATTTGATAAAAACTATCTTTGAAGAAGAGGTGCTTGGTAGGCACAACAGAAATGGAGCTGGCGGCATACATAAAACCATGGTAAAGTTTTTGGGATCAATCATCATAGCTCTTGCTATCGAAGCTTTGATGCTGGTGTTCAAGTTTGCTATTACCGACCCAACTCATATACTCTCAGCCGTATATCTCATAGGTGGTGTTGCCGTTCTTTTGATATCTTTAGCGTACTATGTAAAATCTATTTCAGGAATAAAGAGAGATGATGATAGCTTTAATTGATTACAATATGGGCAACCTTAGAAGCGTTTCAAATGCATTTTTAAAGATAGGCTCAAGCGTTGAAATAGTGAGTGACCCAGAAAAATTAAGAGAGTTCGATAAGGTAATTTTACCAGGTGTTGGGGCATATAAGGATGCCATGGAACATCTAAGATATAGTGGTATGCAAGAGTCTATTTTGGAGTTTGCCAAGAGCGGAAAACCTCTTCTTGGTATCTGTTTAGGCATGCAACTTTTGCTTGATAGTAGTGATGAGTTTGGCTTCACAAAAGGGCTTGGTTTGATAGAGGGAAAAGTGACGCAGTTTGATAAATCAAAGTTTGAGCATAGACTAAAAGTCCCACACATGGGTTGGAATAAGCTACATGTAAAGGGTAATTCAAAGCTTTTTGCTGGCATGGATAGGGAGATTTATCTCTATTTTGTACATAGTTTTCACGCTACATGTAAAGATGAATTTGCTATAGGAAAGAGCTTTTATGGTTATGATTTTGTGAGTGCGGTTGAGAAAGAAAATATATATGGCTTTCAGCCTCACCCAGAAAAATCTCATGATAATGGCTTGAAAATACTTAAAAATTTTACGGAGATATAAATGGAGATTTTACCAGCAATAGATTTGAAAGATGGAGTTGCAGTTAGGCTTACTCACGGGCTTATGGATACAGCCAAGGTTTACTCAAATGAGCCGTGGAAAGTTGCTAAAAAGTTTGAAGAGATGGGCTCAAAGTGGTTGCATTTGGTAGATTTAAATGGAGCTTTTGTGGGAGAGCCAAAAAACTTAGAACAGATACAAAAGATAAGAGAAAACTGCAATCTTATGCTAGAGCTTGGTGGTGGAATCAGAGATGAAGATACTATAAAAAGATATTGTGATTTGGGAGTTGATAGGGTTATACTTGGTTCAATCGCACTAAAAAATCCAGAATTTGTTAAGCAGATGTGCAAATCTTATAGAGTTGTTGTGGGTATTGATGCCATAGATGGATATGTCGCTGTTGAGGGCTGGGCAGAGAAATCAACTATGAGAGCAGTAGATTTAGCAAAAGAGTTTGCATCTGCTGGGGTTGAAGCCGTAATCTGTACAGATGTTGGAAAAGATGGCACTTTAGAGGGTGTCAATGTCGGCTTTACTTTGGAGATTGCAAGAGCTAGTGGAGTTGATACGATAGCGAGTGGAGGAGTTAAAGATATAGAAGACATCAGGCTTCTAAAAGAGACAAAAGAAGTTTCAGGTGTTATCGTTGGCAGGGCTTATTATGAGGGAACTTTGGATTTGGAAGAGGCATTTAAACTTACAGCTTAAAGCTTTTTAAAAGTAATTTTGGATAGAATATAAAGCTACTTACTTATTTAAAAAGGAGCTATATTGAGATTGTTAGTAGTTGATGACAGCTCAACGATGCGTCGCATTATAAAAAATACTTTAGGAAGACTAGGATATAAAGATGTCTTAGAGGCTGAAGATGGTGCCGTTGCTTGGAAAGTTTTATCAGAAAATGACGACATAGATATACTCATAACAGATTGGAATATGCCAGAGATGAATGGGCTTGAGCTAGTCAAAAAAGTTAGAGCAGAAGCCAAGTATGAAGATATGCCAATCATAATGGTCACAACAGAAGGTGGAAAAAGTGAAGTTATCGTAGCTCTAAGAGCTGGCGTGAACAACTATATAGTGAAGCCATTTACTCCTGCAGTGCTAAAAGAGAAGCTAGAGGATGTTTTAGGCTAGCCGTGAAAGAGACCTACAATGAACTCCAAGTTACACCATCAGGCGAGTATGAACGCTTTGCTAGTTTTATCCTGAGTCTTACAAATGAAGCCATAGAAGAGCGTGGTAAAAGCATAATCGTGCGAAGTGAAGAGAGCCTGGAGATGGTTAAGTTTGGTGTTAAGGTTTTTGCGAAAAGTCTAACAAATGCACTCCAAAAAGATATAGAAGTTGTCACAAAGCAAGAGATAAAAGAGAACATAGACTGGATAAGTAGATACAAGGTATCAATACAGCCGATAGAAGTAGGCGAGTTTTATATACACCCAAGCTGGATAGAGAAAAAGCAAAATAGACTCAATATAACGATTGACCCAGCTCTTGCCTTTGGTTCAGGTCACCATGAGACTACTTATGGGTGTTTGTTGATGTTGCAAAAGTATTTACGAAAAGATGATAAGATAGTAGATGTTGGTTGTGGAAGCGGAATCTTGTCGCTCGCTTGTGCATCGCTAGAGGCAAAGGTGGATTTTTGTGATACTGATGAGATTGCAGTCCAAAGCTCAATCAGCAATTTTGAGTTAAATCAAAAAAAGTACAATCGTTCGTGGATAGGCTCTATACAAAAAAGAGACGATGAGTATAATGTGGTTGTAGCCAATATCATAGCCGATGTTCTTATTATGCTCGCTGCAGACTTGATGAGTGCTACGAAGAAAGGTGGTATTTTAATACTATCAGGCATATTAGACAAGTATGCTGATAGAGTAAAAGCTAGATTTAGCGAGATGGAAATTTTAGAAACATTTAACAAAGACGAGTGGCATACGCTCGTACTAAAAAGGTAAAAACTTGAATCAAAACAATAACAATAAAGACGACAAAAATAACAATTTTTTTAACAAAAACCCACTTTTAGTATTTGCGATTTTTTCAATCGTAATTATCATGGTGTTTAAAAACTTTTTAGCAACAGATGATGGTATGGTTGGCATGAGCAACATGCAAAACAGTAGAGCTGTTACAAAAACTATAAACTATTTTGAGCTTAAAGAGTTGATTAGAAATGGCAAGGTGAGTCATGTTGATATCGGGCAAACCATGATAAGAGCAATTGATAATAAAAATAATCCAAATATCATATATAAAGTAAAAAAAGTTGGAACAGATTCAACTCTCATAACTCTTTTAGATGAAAAAGGAATTTCTTATGGTGGATTTAACGAGACAAATATATTTACAGAACTTCTTTTTTCTTGGGTGATTCCAATCGTTATATTTTTTGGTATTTGGATGCTTCTTGCTAACCGTATGCAAAAAAATATGGGTGGAGGCATCCTTGGAATGGGGAGCAGTAGAAAACTTGTGAATTCGGAGAAACCAGATGTAAAGTTTGATGATGTTGCTGGAGCTGAGGAGTCAAAAGAAGAAGTAAAAGAGATAGTAGATTTTCTTAAAAACCCTGATAGATACTTAAATCTTGGAGCAAAAATCCCAAAAGGTGTTCTTCTTGTAGGTCCTCCTGGGACTGGTAAGACTCTTTTAGCTAAAGCAGTTGCTGGTGAAGCTGATGTGCCTTTTTATTCAGTTTCAGGCTCAAGCTTTATAGAGATGTTTGTAGGAGTTGGAGCAAGTAGAGTAAGAGATCTGTTTGAGAATGCAAAAAAAGAGGCACCCGCTATAGTTTTTATAGATGAGATTGATGCTATCGGTAAAAGTCGTGCTGCAAACGGTCAGATTGGTGGCAATGATGAGAGAGAGCAGACTCTAAACCAGCTTCTTGCTGAGATGGATGGCTTTAGCTCGGACAAGTTGCCTGTTATAGTTTTAGCTGCAACGAATAGACCAGAAGTTTTAGATGCTGCACTCTTAAGGCCAGGAAGATTTGATAGACAAGTTTTGGTTGATAAGCCTGATTTTCAAGGTAGAGTTGATATACTAAAAGTGCATGCTGAGGGTATAAAACTCTCTAAAGATGTAAATCTTGAAGAGATAAGTCGTTTGACTGCAGGACTCGCGGGAGCTGACTTGGCAAATATCATCAACGAAGCAGCACTTTTAGCAGGACGAGCTAACAAATCTCATATCCATCACAAAGATATGGTTGAAGCAGTGGAGCGTTCAATCGCAGGACTTGAGAAGAAGAGCCGTCGTATAAGTCCTAAAGAAAAAAGGATAGTTGCTTACCATGAGAGTGGACACGCACTAATTGCAGAGACTACAAAGGGAGCAAAAAGTGTTTCAAAAGTATCTATTATCCCTCGTGGATTAGCGGCTCTTGGCTATACTCTTAACACTCCTGAAGAAAATAAGTTTTTAGCTCAAAGGCACGAGTTGATTGCTGAAGTTGATGTTCTTTTAGGTGGGCGAGCGGCTGAGGAGATATTTATCGGGGAGATAAGTACTGGAGCTGGTAATGACCTTGAGAGAGCAACTGATATTATAAAGTCTATGGTTAGTATATATGGCATGAGTGATGTAGCTGGTTTGATGGTTATCGCTCGCCAAAGAAATACATTTTTAGGTTCAAGTGCGAGCAATGACTGTAGTGAAAAGATGTCCGAAGAGCTTGATATGTATATCAAAAATACTCTTAATGAGAGGTATAACGTAGTTCTTGATAAACTAAATAACTACAAAGAGTGTATAGAGGATATAGTTAAGTTGCTTAAGAAAAACGAGAGTATTAATGGCGAGGAGCTTAGAGAAATTATACATGCTTACGAAGAGGAGAAAGGAATAGAGTCAATGAAAAAGAAAAAATCAGAAGATAGTAGTGATGAAAAATAATACAACAACTCAACTCATAGCAAAAGAGGGATGGAAGTATCTTGCTGTTGCCATGATACTTTTTGTCTTATCGGTATGTTTTGATGTTTTGCCATGGGTATTTTTTGTTCTTTTGATTTTTACTGCATATTTATTTAGAAACCCTGAAAGGCTACCTGCTGAAGATGATGATATGGCTATATTGACTCCAGCCGATGGGACTATATCAACTATTGAAAAAGCAGTATTTGGTGAAAACAAAGAGTACATAAGAGTAGTAATCCAAAAATCTCTTTTGGATACTTGTATCTTGAGAGCCCCAACAAAGATGAGTATAAAGTCAACTACAAGAAGACATGGACTTTTTTTACCATCAGGGTCAAAACTGAGCAAAAAGATTGGTGAGCGAGCTTCTCTTTCGTGTAGCAGTAGCTATAGCGAACTTTTTATCGTTATAAATGCTGGTGCATTTGCTAGGAAAATTGAGCTTTTCAAAACAGTTGGTCCACTAAAATCAGCTCAAAGATTTGGTCTTTTAGTAGAGGGCAATATTGAATTATATTTGCCACTAGACTCTAGGGTAAAAGTTTCTATCGGTGATGAAGTAAAAGCTGGCGAGAGTGTATTGGGGTATTTTGCCCACAAAGAGGATACAAGTGACAGATAGCAATGGTGAAAAGTTGCAACTTATGTATATATTTCCAAACCTTTTTACGGCTGCAAGTGCATTTTTAGGTGTTATTGGAGTTATAGCTTCTTCGAGTGGTCAGTTTGAAAAAGCAGCAATCTATATCTTGTTGTCTCTTGTTTTAGATGGACTTGATGGAAGAGTAGCAAGGCTTACAAATACTACAAGTAAGTTCGGAGCAGAGTTTGATTCTCTCGCTGATGTTGTTGCATTTGGTATAGCTCCTTCTATGCTGTTTTACTTTAGTATAGGATATCAATTTGGAAAACTTGGAGCTCTATTTTGTGCTTTATATGTTGTCTTTGGAGCTATCAGACTCGCTAGGTTCAATGTCATGAGTGGAGCAAGTGAGCCATCAGTTTTTATAGGAGTTCCAATCCCAGGAGCCGCAGTAGTTCTTGCTATGTGGATTTTGACTTACCTAAAATACCCCTTTATGCATGGCTTAGAGATAGCAATGCTCATAGGGCTAGGTATCCTCTCTTTTTTGATGGTCAGCAATATACGCTACCCTAGTTTTAAAAAAATAGACATGAAAAAAGCCAATATGAAAAAAATTTTAGTAATACTAATAGTTCTTTTTTCACTTCTTTATCTATATCCAATAGAGAGCACAACGATATTTATAACTAGCTACTTGCTTTATGGATTTCTAAGAGGTGTCTATACAATTGCTAAAATGAAAAAAATCTAGTATAATAAGCAAAATTAAAAGGAGATAACATGACAACTTTACATGTAAAGCATATTTCAACACAAAAGAGAAATTGCACTCTCCTGCTCTTGCAACCAAACTTCTAAAACACAGATAAACATAAAATTGAGTAGCCTTACATGTAAGGCTTTTTACACAACGAACTAAGGATAGTAAGATGAAATATACAGAAATCCCATTTCGTGCTTTCTCAAAGAGAGTGATTGCTTATGCAACCGCTTCGCTTCACAAGAGTCGCGAGGAATTTTCAAGGGACTTGTTCCTTGAAAAGGGGACAGTAAAATGAAAAATATAATAATATTTGACACAACTTTAAGAGACGGCGAGCAGAGTCCAGGTGCCTCTATGAATATAGAGGAGAAAGTACAGCTAGCATTGCAGTTAGAGAAACTTGGAGTAGATATCATAGAAGCAGGTTTTGCAGCGGCGAGTCCAGGAGACTTTGAGGCTATAAGAAGGATTAGCGAGCAGGTAGAAAACTCGACAGTATGCTCGCTTTCACGAGCATTAGAGCAAGATATAAAAGCAGCTGCTGATGCGATAAAAGGCGCAAAACTTCAAAGGATACACACTTTCATAGCCACAAGTCCAATTCATATGGAGTATAAGTTAAATATGACTCCAGACCAAGTCATAAAAAAAGCAGTAGATGCCGTAGCTTATGCAAAAACTTTTTGTGATGATGTTGAGTTTAGTTGCGAAGATGCAGGAAGAAGTGATGTGGGATTTATGAAAGAGATACTTGATGCAGTCATAGAAGTAGGAGCAACAACGCTAAATATACCTGACACCGTAGGATATAGAATGCCAAGTGAGATGGGAGCAATCATAAAAGAGCTTCACAAGAGTGTAGGTGAGCGAGCAATCTTGTCTGTGCATAATCACAACGACCTAGGAGTTGCAGTTGCAAATACTATAGAGTGCATACTAAATGGTGCAAGACAAGTAGAATGTACGATAAACGGACTAGGCGAGAGAGCAGGAAACGCGGCACTTGAAGAGGTAGTGATGGCGCTTAGAACAAGACACGATATATATGGTGATTATGATACAAATATAAATATAAAAGAGATTTATCATACAAGCAGATTGGTTGCAACTATTACTGGCATAGAGCCACAGCCAAATAAGGCAATAGTTGGTAAAAATGCTTTTGCTCATGAGAGTGGCATACATCAAGACGGGGTTTTAAAGCACATAGAGACTTATGAGATTATGAAGGCAGCAGATATTGGCTTAGATAAAAATTCTATAGTTCTTGGTAAACACTCAGGACGACATGCCTTTAAAGATAAGCTTTCAAGTCTTGGCTTTAGTCTTAAAAATGATGAGATAGATGATGCATTTATAAGGTTTAAAGTTCTAACAGATTCTAAAAAAGAGATTTTTGATGATGATATAAGAGCTCTAGTTTCTCATGAGATTACAAAAGTTGAAGAGGTTTTCAAGCTTGTAGCT
Source organism: uncultured Sulfurospirillum sp. (assembly GCA_964407605.1). GTDB lineage: Bacteria > Campylobacterota > Campylobacteria > Campylobacterales > Sulfurospirillaceae > Sulfurospirillum_A. The sequence continues at coordinate 14,420 of CAYOWG010000006.1, forward strand.
CTTCAGCTTAGCGATTGTAATCCAGGCGGAGTTCCAAATGCCGCGGTTACAATTTTGCACGATGGAAAAGAAACAACCGACGCAGCTATCGGCAATGGAACGATGGATGCAGTTTTTAAGGTAATCGATAGAGTTTGCGGTGTTAAGGGTGAACTTAAAGATTACAAAGTTGAAGCAGTCACGAAAGGCAAGGATGCACTAGCTCGTGTTATTGTAAAAGTTGCTTTCGAAGAAGGCAAACCAGCTGTCATGGGACATGGTTTAAATGTTGATACGATGATGGCAACAGCAAAAGCATATATAGGTGCACTAAATAGTTATATTTCCATGAGAGATGGATTTAAGTAGAGCTACCTTGTGACTTCAAAACTAAAGTATTTGGATTTGAAGCCACTATTGCCTATTTTTCTATACTGAATCGCAGCACCTTCCCAGTTTCTTATCTCTTGATAGAGTAGTCCAAGTGCATATCTAGCTTCATAGTTTTTAGGATTTGTAAGTTTTGATAGTTCTAAAAGAGCTACAGCATTTTCACTATGACCCGCTCCAATACTCGCAACTGCAGCAAGAAAGATAGTAGCACTATCTCTTTTTTCTAAATCATCAATAAGCTTATTGTAGAGTATATAGGCCTCTTCAAAGTTGTGAGTATATATACTTACATATGCCAAAGTCTGCATGATAGCTGCTATATCTTTTTTTTCCAATTGCATTTTTTCTACAAGGCTTTCTCTTTCATGATGAAGTAGTCCACCAATTTGGAGAAGTTTTACATACGATTCTTGGACGATTCTTGGACCATAATAGAAAGCTGCATTGTTAAGATCCAGACTCCTAAAATCAATTTGTATTGCTCTTGCATAATCTTTTATATTGCTTTTTTCATGTTTCATATTAAAGTAGATAATATTTGCCATGATATCTCTAGGCAAAATAGACTTTAACATAGTAGCTTTTTGTCTATACTTTTTTTCATTAAATATTTTTTGAGCTATAATTGTATCAAACATCAAAGTAAAAGGGGTTTTTTCTTTTTCTTGTTCTAGCCACCTCGTGAGGGCAAGTTGGTTATTTTCTGTTAGGTGGATAAGCGACATATATAAATTCTGCTTTTTTAATCTAAGATCACTCATCATGCTTTGTTTTACATTTTCTTTTAGCTTTGTGATATCTTCTTTTATTAATTCCCCTGACATAATTGCAAATGCACCTGCAAGGTAGTTGTTGTTGTCTAGATTGTAACTTGTTCTAAAATGCTTAAAAGCTTTACCGAAGTCAGCCATTTGTGCATATGTAAGGGCAAGATTGTAGTGAAGAATTGAGTGTTTTGGGTAGATACTTATCATATCTGAGAATATCTGCTTTGCTTGTTCAGTATGATGATTAAGTGCTTTTTTGATGCCAGCACTTATGGAGAGGTTAACTTTTGATATAGTAGAGCTTCTGCTGAGGTTCGATAAGGCAGATTGAATCTCATCTATAAAGATATTGATGCCACCTTTTCTTATATAGTTTATCGTTTGCTTGGCATCGAAAACCTTAAAAGGAGCAAAGTAGAACAGTAGACTATAAGTTCTTTTGTCATCAAAAAACAGAGTTTTTTCAAACTCTTCTTGAGCTTCATTGATATCAAATAGAGTGTTTTTTAGTATAGTTTTTATAGGGTAGACTTTAGTTGCATTGTCTTCATATTGACTATAAAGCTCCTCCATAAGCTGAGAACTACTTTCCAACTCTCCTAATCTGTTTTGCACAAGCAAGAGTGCTGCTTTTGCATGCAGAGGATTTTGAGTATTGCTGAGTGCTTTTAGGAGGTAATTTTGAGCTGTATTAAACTCTCCTAATCTAGCGTATAATAGCCCAAGAGTAAGCGAATCATCTAGTTTGGATTTTTTTTCAAGTACATTTACTGCTAGACTGCTTTGCTCTATGGAAGCAAGTATTTTTGAGGATAGATAGTTTTGCTCATATCTATAGTACTCTGAGCTAGTATGTGAAAATGCCGTGAGTGCTTCATAGTAGTAGTCTTTGTAGTAGTTTATCAAGCCAACATAGTATGAAAACAAAGGAGCATTGCTCTGGGTAGGAAGATAGGCAAAAGCTAAATCAATATAGTATTTGAAAAGCTCAGTTTTTCCAAGCTCTAGTGCACAAACTGCAGCATTTATTGCACTAACTGTTCTTTGCTCTTCGTTTTCAATAGCTTTTTTAAATGACTCTAGTGCCTCTTCAAAGTTCTCTTCTTTCATCTTTGCTACGCCTATGTTGTAATAAGATATACCTTCATTGAAGGACGAGATTCGCTTAAATATTTTTAGAGCCTCTTTTTTGTTGCCACCTTCATACAATACATTTGCTTTTTTAATCATATTTTCTAAGTGAGACGGGGAGAACTGAGGGGCTCTTTTTTGTTGATTTAGTTTATCAACTATCTTACTTGTGTTAATATCCGAAACTACTTGCTCTTCTGAATCACCTGTAATGATAAGGATTGTAGAGATAACAATAATCAAGAAAGCAAGAATAGAGCTAGCAATAATAATAAGTTTTTTATTTTTATCTAGTTTTGTTTTACTCTTTTTTTTGACATCTTTTCTTGACGATGAGTCTTCATCATCATTTGCTTCAAGGATTATTATCTCTTCTTCAGTCATTACATGTAAGCTTTCAATACTTCAGGAATTCTTATGCTTCCGTCTTGGTTTTGGTAGTTTTCCATGATGGCTATGAGCGTTCTTCCGACTGCCAAAGATGAGCCATTGAGTGTATGAACTAAACGGTTTTTCTTTCCATCTTTGTATCTTATCTTAGCTCGTCTTGCTTGAAAATCAAGCGTATTTGATATGGAGCTAACTTCTCTATACTTGTTTTGTCCAGGAAACCACACCTCAAGGTCTATAGTCTTTGCAGCAGAAAATCCTAAGTCGCCGCCACAAAGCAACACTTTTCTATGAGCAAGTCCTAAAGAAGTGAGCAAATCACTAGCACAATCTACCATTTGACAAAAGACCTCTTCACTCTGTTCTGGTTTTGTTATAGAAACTAACTCTATTTTTGCAAACTGATGTTGTCTTATCATGCCTCTTGTATCTCTTCTAGCACTTCCAGCCTCTTTTCTAAAACATTCTGAGTAACAAGTCATATTGATTGGAAGTTCACTCTCGTTTATGATTTCATCACTAAATAGATTTGTCACAGGAACTTCAGCAGTTGGTATCAAAAATAGCTCTTCTGCCTCAATTTTGAACAAATCATCTTCAAATTTTGGAAGCTGACCTGTCCCTGTCAATGCTTTACGATTTGCTATAAAAGGGACACTTACTTCACTAAATCCATGTTTTGTATTAAAATCTAACATATAGTTTATGAGTGCACGAGATAGCTTAGCCCCCTCTCCACGAAGTGCTGTAAACCTGCTTTTTGCTATCTTTACTCCCCTCTCAAAATCCAACCAGCCATTGTCCAAATCCCAATGCTCTTTAGGAGTAAAGCTAAACGAAGGAGGCGTTAGAATCAGTCCTAACTCTACATTGTCATCTTCACTATTGCCCTCAGGAACACTCTCATCAGGGATATTTGGTATCTCACTTGCAATGAGAGTTAGTTTCTCTTCAAGCTCTCTTACGACACTGTTTAACTCCACTACTTTTGCTTTGTTTTGTGAGAGTTCAGCTTTAAGCTCCCCTATATCTTTTCCCTCTTTTGCATAAACACCAAAGAGTCTGCTTTTTGCATTTTGCTCTGCTTGAAGCTCTTCTAGAGCTTTTCTTTTGTCTTTAAGCTCAAGTGAGACTGCTTTTAGCTCACTCAAAGTCTCTTCATCTACTTTTTTCTTTCTTAGTTTTATCGCAACTTCATCAAACTCGTTTTGTAAAAGTTTTATATCTAGCATATTTTATATTCCTACCTATAGATGCCAACAGCATCTCTGATTATTTGCATCTTCGCTTTGGCGATTTTACTTGCTTTTTTAGCACCATCACTCAATATATCGTACACTTCTTCTGTATTGTTTAGATAATACTCTCTTTTTTCACGAGCCTCATGAAAATAATCCCAAATCAACTCCTTAAGATAGGCCTTAAAATGCCCATAACCCTCGCCACCTTTTTCATATCTCTTGCGAAGCTCCTCTTGTCCAGCTTCATCAAGATATAGTTTTGCTAGTGCAAAAACATTACATTTAGTCCAGTCTTTAGGGTCTTCTAGTGCAGTCGAATCAGTCACTACTTTACTAATAGTTTTTTTGAGCTGTTTTTGGGTGTTAAATATATCAATAGTATTGCCATAGCTCTTACTCATCTTAGCCCCATCAAGCCCTGGTACGGTCTGTACCTCTTTGGCTACTTTAAACTCAGGGATAGTAAGTATATCTCCAAAATCATTGTTAAACTTGTTAGCTATATCTCTAGTCATCTCCACATGCTGGATTTGGTCTTTCCCAACAGGGACAACCTTGGCATCATAAAGAAGTATATCTGCAGCCATCAAAACAGGATAAGAGAACAAAGAATGATTAGCAGCTATACCCTTTGTAACTTTATCTTTGTAGCTATGAGCCCTCTCAAGAAGCCCCATAGGAGTATAGCTAGAGAGTATCCAATAAAGTTCAAGCACCTCTTTGATGTCTGATTGAGCATAAAAAGTAGTCTTATGAGGGTCAATGCCAAGCGAAAGAAAGCTGATAGCACAGTCAATAGTGTTTTCTTTTAAAGCCTTAGCATCTTTCAAAGAAGTAAGAGCGTGATAGTTAGCAATAAAGATAAACAAATCACTACTATCTTGTAAGTCCTTCATCTGTTTTATAGAGCCAAAATAGTTACCAATATGCAAAGCACCAGAGGGCTGAATACCTGTAAGCACACGCGTCATTTTGCTTCCTTTAATATCTTTGCAACTATCTTATTGATACTCATTTTTTCTACATCTACAACTATATCAGCTTTTGCTTCATACAGTGGAGCTCTTTTGGCGAAAAGTTTTTTTGCTTTTTTTATATCATTTAGCAGTGGGCGTTTTTTAAACTTTTTCTTAGCATTTGGTTGGGCGTTGAGTCTCTCTATGATGCCATCAAAGCTAGAACGAAGATAGACAACAGTACCTATCTTCCCTAAGTTCCCTACTTTAAAAAATCCACCACCAGTTGAGATGATAGAGTTTTTAACATTTTTACTAAGCCACTTTGCAGTCTTTTTCTCCAAAGCCCTAAAATACTCTTCTCCATCTTCATTAAATATAGCTTTAACACTTCTGTTCTCAATAGACTCTATCAAGTCATCAGTATCAACTCCAAACTTGCCACTTTTTTTAACAAGTGCTCTTGCTATTGTGCCTTTTCCAACCCCCATAAAACCAATCAATACTATGTTACTCATCGTCTCTTTCTCCTTTTTTTCTTGCGTAAAGCAGTATCGGTGTACCCTCAAGCTCAAACCTCTCTCTTAGTTTATTTATCAGGTATCTTTTGTAGCTAAAGTGCAGTGCCTTTGGTCTGTTCATCACAAGAACTATCTTAGGAGGTCTTATGTCGTACTGTGTTGAGAAGTAGATTTTGACCTCTTTTGTTTTATCGCCTGGAATTGCATGTCTTATAGTCGCTTCTTTGAAAAGTGCATTTAGTTGAGAAGTTGGAATTCTTTGAGAATAGTTTTTATATACTTGAAGTATGATATCTTTTATCCTATGAACCCTCTTTTTACTAAGAGCTGAAACTGTAATAACAGGTGCATAAGCCAAAAACTTGAACCTATATCTAAGCTCTTCAATAGTCTTTTCATAACTCTCACAAGCCTTATCCCATTTGTTTAAAACTATGATAGTTGCTAGATGATTTTTGTCCGCTAGATTGGCGATCCTCTCATCAAGCTCACGAAAGGGCTCACTAGCATCAAGCACAAGCAGACAGATATCCGCCCCTTTAAGCATATCGTTCGTACGCATCAAAGCAAACTTTTCTATGCCTTCAATCTTTCCACGACGCCTCAGCCCAGCGGTATCTACGAAGTTTAGCCTTTTGTCTTTATAGTCTATATACTCATCAACTGGGTCTATTGTAGTTCCTGCTATACTACTTACCACAGCTCTCTCTTCACCCACAAGCGCATTTAAAAGTGAGCTTTTGCCTACATTGACTCGTCCAACTATGCCTATGTTTATCTGATTTGATTCCTCTTCTTGCTTTTTGGGCTCATCTTCGCCCATAGCCAAAAGTGATTCCAAATCTATATCTTCATCATCCTCTTCAATCTCGCTCATTTCAGGCTCAATCTCAGGAAGAAACCCACCTATCCAGTTCAAAAGTGCAGTAACCCCACGGTTATGAGAAACAGAGATAGGAAAGACTTTCTGGGCTCCAAACTCATAAAACTCCCAAGCCCTTTGCATCTCTTTGTCATTGTCAATCTTGTTTATAACAAGAGCTATAGGCTTTTTCTTTTTTTGAAGTGCATAAAATATCTTCTTCTCTTCATCACTAGGCAACATCTTCCCATCTACCATCAAGAGGATAATATCAGCCCTATCAGCTGCCTCCATAGACTTTACTCTTACATTGTTAAAGAGTTCATTGGAGTCATCAAGCCCACCCGTATCTAGGATGATACAAGGCTTTTTGGTTATGATCACTTCATGGTCACGAACATCACGAGTCGTCCCTGAAAAATCAGATGTAATCGCTATTCTTTTTTTTGCTATTCGGTTAAATAGAGAGCTTTTTCCAACATTTGGAAGCCCTATAATCGCTATGGTTTTCATTAATATTTCTTTAACTTTCTAATTTTTGTTCCCATATTAGCATTAATTTGCTGTATATTTTATTTAGTCGTTATCCAGCGATACCAAAATAGAACAAAATCGTTATAACAAAAACTGCTGCAAAGT
>CAYOWG010000006.1:21398-26960 GCA_964407605.1 uncultured Sulfurospirillum sp.
TATCCAGCGATACCAAAATAGAACAAAATCGTTATAACAAAAACTGCTGCAAAGTTGAGTCTTAACCCTACTTTCATCATATCTTTTTGAGTTATATGCCCACTTGCATGAACAAGTGCATTTGGAGGAGTTGCCACAGGAAGCATAAAAGCCATCGATGTCGCAATCGCCACAGGCACTACCAAGCTATCAGTTTCAAGCCCAAGTTGCATTGCTACTCCAACCAAAATTGGTGCTAGTTTTGAGGTTACTGCTGTATTTGAGATAAGTTCCGTTGCAAAGACACCAATACCCACTAAAACAAGAAGCAAAACAAGCATCGGCAAGCCACCAACACCAGAAACAAGCAAACTAGCAAGCCACTGTGCTGCACCTGATTCGGTTAAGCCACGACCCAGCGTCAAGCCACCACCAAGAAGCAATAAAACTCCCCAATGAACACCTTTTTCAAGTTTTTTCCAAGTAGCGCAATTCGTCAGTATCAACAATGCTACAGCCATTACGGCTATACTTGCTGAACTAAATAAAGCAGAAGGAAGAGAAAAAATATCCCCTATAAATGAGCCAAATAACCATAAAAAAAGTACAATTCCAACAACTATAACGGTTCTTTTGCCGTCCTTTGTTAAAGGCTTTTTTTTACTCTCTTCTATGTTTAGCTCTTTTGTTTTTGGCTTATATGTCCACCAGATGATAGGAATAGCAACCATAAGCATCGTTATACTAACAGGCAAGCCGTAGCCTATCCACTCTAAAAAACTTATATCTAAAAGTCCAGCAGCTATGGCATTTGGTGCACTTCCTGTTAGAGTTGCAACTCCTCCTATACTAGCCCCATAAGCAATGCCTAAAAGCAGTATCTTTGAGAGATTTGCATCAAACTCCTGCTTTGCTAGCACTCCAAGTGCAACAGGAAGAAGCAGAGCGGTTGTAGCTGTATTTGATATGAGCATAGATAGTAGGGCGGAAGTGAGCATAAAAGCTATAAGCAACCCTATAGTGCGACTCCCAGCAAATCCGAGTATCTGCTCTGCTATCCATCTATCAACCTTGTTAATCTCAACAGCAATCGCTAAAGCATATCCGCCTAAGACTAAAAACAAAACTGAACTACCAAAAGATGTATAAGAATCACTCAGTTCAAAAACACCAACACTCGTAAGCCCCACAGGTATAAGCATAGCAGTAACAGGAAGAGGAAGAGCTTCAGCAACCCAAAGAATCGCTGCAAATATAGTGATACTAAGTGCTCCTGCAATTAGCGAGCCTTGATGTAGCGTTAGATAGTATGTGAGGACTGCAAAAAGAGGTGCACAAATGAGTGCGATAACTTTTTTCTTTGTTAGATTAAATTTATACTCATCATAATCTTTAATATATCCTGCTTTTTCTTTCATGTCTTATAGCCTTGCAAATTTTAATCTTAGAGAGTTTAGCACAACTGTAACAGAGCTAAAACTCATAGCAATCCCAGCATACATCGGACTTAGCATAACTCCTATGAGTGGAAAAAAGACTCCTGCAGCAAGAGGGATTCCAAGCGTGTTGTAGAAAAATGCCCAAAAAAGATTTTGCTTTATGGTTCTCATTGTTCTTTTTGAGAGGTTTATGCTTTTTGAAACAGAGCTAAGAGAGTTGTTTATGAGGATGATGTCGCCTGCATCTTTTGTGATATCTGAGCCTGAGTTTAGTGCTATGCCGATGTCCGCTTGTTTGATTGATACACTGTCGTTGATTCCGTCTCCAACAAACATCACTTTTGAGTTCTCTTGAAACTCTTTTATGATTTTATACTTTTCATCTGGCATAACACCTGCATATACCAGCTCTATGCCTACTTTTGAAGCGATTTTTTTAGCAGTTATCTCATTGTCTCCTGTTAGCAAGACTGAGATTATGCCTTTCTCTTTTAGCTCCTCTATGAGCTCACTAGCACCATCTTTCAAGCTATCTTCTAGCGAGATAATTCCTATACATAAACCATCTATGCTTGCAAGAACAGCCCCATTTCCTTCTTCGAGAATTGCTTCAAATTTCTCTATTATCTTTTTGTCTATATCTACTGAGTTTTTCTCCAATAGAGTTAGATTTCCAACAAGGATTTTTTTACCATCGTGCAAGGCACTTATACCAAGCCCTGCTTGGATTTTAAACTCATCTATCTTTTCATCAAGTGCTATGTTTTTATCTTTTGCGTACTGAACTATGGCTTGGCTTATAGGATGCTCACTTTGAAGCTCCGCTGAAGCTATTAGGCTCACATACTTTTCATCTATAAGCATATCTTTTACAGAGATTTCTCCCTTAGTAAGAGTTCCTGTTTTATCAAATACTGCATATTTTATATCTTTTATAACCTCAAGTATCTCTGGATTTTTGATAAGAATCCCCTCATGAGCTCCTTTACCAACAGCGCTCACTATAGCGATAGGAGTAGCAAGCCCAAGTGCACAAGGACAAGAGATGATAAGCACAGATATGGAAGCAAGAATAGCTCCAAGAGTATCTCCAACTACAAAATACCAAACAAGAAAAGTAAGTATCGAGATAGCTATGACAGTTGGCACAAATATATTGGCTACTTTGTCCGCAAATCTTGCAATCGGTATTTTTTTGCTTCCTGCTTCGTTTAGTAGAGCTATAATCTTTGAGATTGTTGTATCGCTACTTAGCTTTAGAACCTTTACATGTAGAGTCCCTGTTTTGTTTATGGTGCCTGCTATAACTTCATCGCCTATGGTTTTAAAAACTGGCATTGGCTCGCCCGTTATCATAGAGGCATCTATCTCGGCTTCCCCGTCTATGATGATTGCATCAGCAGAAACTTTCTCACCCTGTTTTATGAGGACTAAATCATCTACGAGCAGATCACTTGCAAGGACTGTCTTTATCTGACCGTTTTTGCTAAGCAAGTTTGCGTTTTGTGGTGCTAAATTCATAAGTGATTTTAAAAAATCAGTAGCTTTTGCCTTGCTTCTCTCTTCTAAAAGACGACCCAAAAGCATAAAAGTGATGATAACACTAGCCCCATCAAAATAGACAAAGCGAAGATGTTCAGGAAACAAATCAGGCAAGAGAGTAACAAGCACAGAGTAAAAGTAAGCAGCACTCGTCCCAAGAGCAACAAGAACATTCATATCGTAGTTGCCGTTACTAAGAGCCTTATAGGCAAGTGAGTAAAAACGAAGACCAGGATAAAACTGAACTACTGAAGCTAGAGCAAGCGTAGCATAAAGTGCGATAGATTTTTCAATAGGCACAAACATAAGTGCAATCATAACAGTCGTTAAGACTGCTGCAATTAAAAACAGATTTTGTAGTTTTTGATAGTCCATTTTTTTGGCACGCTCAAGTGCTTTTATATCTTCTTCAACTCCATAGCCAAGTTTTTTTATCTTTTTGATTAGCTGAAACTTATCAAGCTTATCACTATCTACGATAAATTCTCCACTATTGGAAGTAAAGTTTACTTTTGAGCTTTCTAAGCCCTCAAGCTTGTTTACGACTCTTTGTATGCTGTTTGAACAGTTTACGCAGGTCATGCCTGAGATGTTTAGGGTTATTTTACTTTTCAATTATATCAAACCCGATATCAGCCATTTCGTTGATAAAGTGTGCTTCACTTTTTTCATCTTTTATCTCAACCGTTACTTCTTGAGGACTAGTATCAAATTTTACCTTTATCTCTCCAAACTCGTCTTCAAGTGAGCCTTTTATGAGATTTGAACAGTTGATGCAGTTTATATTTACTGCTTTATATGTTTTTTTCATCTTATTTTCCTTTATTGACAATAATAACCTAATTTTCTTAATATTCGGTATAATCTTTTATGAAAAAATTTATATTTATAACTACTCTCTTAAGTAGCCTATTGCTTGCAAGGGAGTGCCCTGATGAATTTAGTCCAGATAAGTTTACAAAGGCTTTATATTTTTTTGAAGATTTAATTGAAGAGAACTTTAAAGAAGTTTCTTTCTTTGGTACTAAAGAGGAGTTTGAGACACTAGCGTTTGTTAAAAAAGATGAATATTTTTATAAAAAAGATAGCTACACTAAGCGAAGGTCATACACATATCCTATAGTTATGGGGTTTTGGAAATACAAGCTTGACTCAAATAAAAATGTATATGAAATAAACATAGCCTAGATAGAAGCAACAAGAGTAGATGTTTTAGCTCTTGCTGATATGATTACGGCAGATTTTAAGGGTCCCTGAAACGAGTGGGAAGGCAATGCGTATGAAAATTATCTGATGCCAGAATATACTAGAATAAGATATAAAGATTACTATATATCCTTAAAAGTAACTTTTTAGGGAGTAAAAAATGACTCTTTAAGAATGAAAACGAGTGCAATCAACTATAGAATAGTAAACTTTACAGACGAAGTTAGTGCTTATAAACGCTGTGTCTTAGCTCAAAATAAAGAGAATAAGAACTAGAACTTATTTTCCCTAACTACATCAATTTGATGTTTATATACTATGATTGCATAGTTATCAAAATAGTTTTTTTGAATATGTTTCATAATTTTTTCAGCGATATCAACACAGCATATCACCTCTATGCGTATATTGCTATTTATGCCTCTGCTAGAGCAACGAACTCCACGATCTCCTCTTCCTTTGGCATCACTGATTGTATATCCGTGTACACCTAAAGAGTCTAGCTCTTGTGTCAATTTTTTCTCTAGCATGGCTTCAGTTACAATTGTAACTAGTTGATGCTCTATGGTATTGTACATATTTGATTTCCTTTTTATAAGCTAAAAACCACTTTTCCTAATGCTAGAAAAAGAGGAATACAGATTGCAACTGCTACGACTGTACCTAAGCCAGTTGAAGTAGCGATATAGACTGATGGATTTGCTGATGGGATTCCAGCTCTTATGGTTGGAGGACCCGAGACATCCGAGTTTGAAGCAGCTATGATGGCTAGTAAAATCACTCCACCAGGACTTAGCCCTGCTAAAACATGAGCGATATAGCCTAAGCCAAATCCCATAAATCCGTGTACTATTGGAGCTACTATAGAAAAAACGATGTACCAATGTGCGGTTTTAAACACTTCTCTTATACGATCAGCAGCTTCCATCCCCATAGTGAGCATAAGTATAGTCAACAATCCTCCAAAAAGAGGGTCATAAAACTCACTATAAATTGCTTGAGCATTTGTGACTAAACCTATAACTAAGCCTATAAGTAGAGCCGTTATAGCTGAGCCCTGTAAAGACTCTTTGACGATAGACCATATCTTTACTTTTGTTTTTGGACCATCTTTTTTCTTATTGAGGTACATATTTGCTAGGACGATTGCCGTAACAAGAGCAGGAATATCTACAAAAGGATAGAGTGCAGGAACCCATGCTTCAAAAAAGATCTCTTCGCTCTCCAAGATCATCATACTAGCTGCTAGTGTTGAGCCACTTACTGCACCAAAGAGTCCCAAGGTAGCAAAAGCATCATCTTTTTTTACACCCGGAAGTTTTGCAAGCGTAACCGAGCCTAGCAAAACAGTACCAACACCTAAAAGACCACTAAAAAGAGCAGGTAGTATCATATC
>CAYOWG010000007.1:0-23626 GCA_964407605.1 uncultured Sulfurospirillum sp.
AGGAGTTGATATGGATGTGGTATTTGAAGCACTTGTTAAGAATGATGCTAGTGGTGGTTGGTTAGTGGAGTTAAAAGATACGGTTGATGGCAGGGTGGTGGTTTGTAAAGACCTTGAGGAGTTTGAGGTTAAAATCCAAGAGCTTGGGGATGATTATGGTGGGAGAATTGATGAGGTTAAGTGGATAAGCCATGAAGATTTGAAGCCTGAGAATGAGCAAAAACTGAGAGTTGCTATGATAAAATATCACGAAAAATACAAAGACCAGCTAGACGAGAAAGAAGAAAAATAATGCAAGAGAGTGCTCAAATGTTTCTTTTGATGTATATATCTTTAGAGATTTTTGAGATTTTTTGGCAACGAGGGGAGAACTTTAGAGACTATATAGAAAATCTATTTCATTTTTATAAAAAAGGAGTTATAGTTTTTATACTCCTTCATCCTACTCTCTACTTTGTTATGTTTACTCAGATGGCTTTACAAAACTGGTCGTTTTTAGCTTCTTTGCTAGTGCTAATCAAAGTTTTTGATATAGGATTTAAGATTTCTATGATGGATAAAATCTATCACAACAAAGACCTAGGAGTATTTAAACCTATGATTGAGGCTAACTATCCTTTACCTATCGCAGTAAAAGGTTCAGGGCTTGTAATCTACTCAACTATATTCTTTTTTGCTTTTTCTTGACAAAAACTCAGCATTGTTATAAAATACACTTTTTAAACTTCATTAGATTGCTTAGGCGATACTTCTGCACTTAATATAAATCCATACAATAATACAAAGGTCATTTATGAGCGGTAACACTGCTACACCAAACCACAAACCAACCCACAAGCATCACAGCAACAAAAGAACTCATGTACCTGTAAAGGGTCACAAGATAGAAGACTTGAGAAATACTCCCATAGATAAACTACTAGAACTTGCACTAGAACTTCAGATTGAAAATCCACAAGAGCTAAAACGGCAAGATTTGATGTTTGAGATACTAAAGGCTCAAACGACGCAAGGTGGATTTATACTTTTTACTGGTATCTTGGAGATTATGCATGATGGTTATGGCTTTTTAAGGGCACTTGATGCAAACTTCAGCGATACTGCAAATGACTCTTATGTGAGTGCAACGCAGGTAAAAAAGTTCGCTCTTAGAAACGGTGACATCGTAACAGGACAGGTCAGGCCACCAAAAGACCAAGAGAGATATAACGCACTTCTCAAAATCGAAGCTATCAACTATCTTCCTCTAAAAGATAGTAAAAAAAGACCACTCTTTGAAAATCTAACTCCGCTTTATCCAACTGAAGCATTTGTGCTTGAGTATGACAAGATGAAAAAGACAGGACGAGTGCTTGACCTTTTTACTCCTATAGGAAAAGGGCAAAGAGCTCTTATAGTTGCTCCTCCAAGAAGCGGTAAAACCGAAATCATAAAAGAGCTAGCTCACGGGATTGCAAAAAACCATCCTCAAACGGAGCTTATAGTTTTACTTGTTGATGAGAGACCCGAAGAGGTAACAGATATGGAGAGATCTATAAGAGGTGAAGTTTTTAGCTCAACCTTTGACCAACCTGCAAACAACCATGTAAGAGTGGCAAACCTAGTAATAGAAAAAGCAAAAAGAAACGTAGAGATGGGAAGAGATGTTGTAATCTTATTGGATTCCATCACAAGACTTGCAAGGGCATATAACACAGTAACACCTTCAAGCGGAAAGATTTTGACTGGTGGTGTTGATGCAAATGCTCTTCATAAACCAAAAAGATTTTTTGGAGCCGCTAGAAATATTGAGTTTGGTGGAAGCCTTACTATCATAGCGACTGCTCTTATAGATACGGGGAGTCGTATGGACGAGGTTATATTTGAAGAGTTTAAGGGGACGGGCAATAGTGAGCTTATCCTTGATAGAAACATATCAGACCGAAGAATCTACCCAGCAATCAACATCATAAAATCAGCTACAAGGAAAGAGGAGCTACTGCAATCTCCTGAAAAACTCCAAAGAGTGTGGGCTATCAGGAGTGCAATTAGCCAGATGGAAGATATAGAAGCTCTTAAGTTTTTATACGCAAGAATGCTAAAAACAGAGACTAACGAAGAGTTTCTAAATCAAATGAATGAATAAGTAAGAGATTTTCTCTTACTTACTTCTGTGAAGTGGGTGTTGATAATCAGTTTTTTCGCATCCACTAAAAACTGCTCCCATGGCTAAGACTACTAAGATTGCTGCTATTATTTTTTTCATTTTATATACCTTTACATGTAATAATAGTAGAATTATACACAAATAACTTCTATATGTAAAAGGTTTTTCAATTGTCTCAAGCACTCGCACTCAAATATCGTCCAAATTCATTTGACAAACTTATAGGTCAAGACCCCATAACACAAACCCTCACGCTTGCACTTGACCAAGATAGAGTCTCTCATGCTTATCTTTTTTCAGGACTTAGAGGAAGTGGAAAAACATCAACTGCTAGAATCTTCTCAAAAGCATTGGTTTGCGAAAAAGGTCCTACTTCCAATCCTTGCGAGGTTTGTGAGCATTGCAAAATGGCAAATGAGAGTAGGCATATAGACATCATAGAGATGGATGCGGCTTCAAGCCGTGGGATTGATGATATCCGTGATTTGATTGAGCAGACAAAGTATAAACCAAATGTAGCAAGGTTTAAAATCTTTATTATCGATGAAGTTCATATGCTGACTCCTCCTGCTTTTAATGCTCTTCTTAAAACACTTGAAGAGCCTCCTTTGTTTGTGAAGTTCATACTTGCGACTACTGACCCACTAAAACTACCAGCAACTATCCTATCACGAACTCAGCACTTTAGGTTCAAGCAGATTTCAGTCTCAGATATAAGCCATCATCTCTCACATATACTAAATCTTGAAAAAGTAGAGTATAAAACTGAAGCACTTGAGATGCTGAGCCGTGCAGGAAAAGGCTCACTTAGGGATACTCTAACTATACTCGACCAAGCTATAATCTTCTCAAAAGGCTATATCACTCCTGAAGTTATCGCTTCTATGCTTGGTCTTCTTGACCCAAAACAGCTTGAGATGATTTTCGATACGATTTTAAAGGGTGATCGAGAGAGGCTGATAGAACTAGTAAAAGAGTTGGAGAGTTACGAGTGTGAAGTGGTTATAGATGAGCTAATCGCTTATCTAAAAAATGCTTTTTTTAATAGTGATGGCAGATTTTCAACTCTTATAACGGAGAGGTTTTTTAGGATACTGAGTGAATCCAAAAACCTTCTGTTTCTAAATGCGGACAATGGCTTTGTTTTAACGCTTCTGTTTTTTAAGATGCTTGAAGCTATGCATATAAAAACTATAGATGATATGATAGATGCTCTTGAAGATGAGAAATTTAGTCCGCCTATAAAAGAGAAAACTCCTCCTGTAAAAACTCCGCAAAAACAGATTGAAGTTGAAGCTAAGCCTCTACATGTAGAAGCTCAAGGCAAACAACTATTTGCTTCTCTTATAGAAAAACTTGAAGATAGAAGTTTTGAACTAGCGTCTTGCTTTAAGAAAAATATCGAATTTACTAGCTATGAAGATGGTGTGCTAACTTGGATATCATCAGCAGATGATGAAGATAAAAAAACCCTAAGATATGGCTATCCCGTCATAAGGCAGTTCGTCCAAGAGCTCTTTGGGGTTGATACAAAAATCAAGATGAGTCAAACAGAAAAAAAAAAGTTAGAACCCAACCTAGATGAAGGCTCAAACACAGAAAGTTGCGTATCTGGACATATAACTAGCGATAAAAAAGAAACCGAAGCCAAAGAGGTTTTAAATGACCCCTTTGTCAAAAAAGCGCGAGAGTTATTTGAGGTCAAATCTATAGAGATACGACCAAAAATCTAGTTAGTCAAACCCTATAACATAATAAGTATCTTTGCCATCTACTTTTTCTAATTTTATTTTATATTTTTTAGACCACTTGGCTATCTTTTTATTGACTTCTTTAATCATCTCAACACCTTTTGCTTCATTTTTGATTTTGAAGTAGTCTTTGGTGCTAGATAATGCCACATAGGATAAGTGAGATTTTAGCTTGTCGTGTAGAGTGATGAGTTGTTTTTGAACTTTTTTAAAATTTTTTGTATTTTTTATTACTTTTTCTACTTGCTTTAGATTACCGCTTGTTACCGAATAGCCCAACTGCGTCAAAATAGCATCATTTGTCATATTTATCCCTTGCTTTGTTGTGAAATCAAGACATCTTCTATTATCTTAGAGATATCGCCATCTAAAATCCCACTTACATTTGAGTATGGGATGTTACTTCTTGTGTCTTTTACTTGCTGATATGGAGCCATTACATAACTTCTTATCTGATGCCCCCAGCCTATTTCGCTCTTCTCAATCCCTGCTTTTTCAGCTTGTTGCTTTTTGAGTTCTAGCTCATAAAGGCGAGACTTTAGCATCTTTAGAGCATTTGCTTTGTTTTTGTGCTGGCTTCTGTCGTTTTGGCACTGCACTACTATACCTGTTTCTATATGAGTGATACGAATCGCGGAGTCTGTTTTGTTTACATGTTGACCTCCAGCTCCACTCGCCCTATAAGTATCTATGCGTATATCTTTATCCTCAATCTCTATATCGATATCATCATCAACTTCAGGGCTTACCATAACCGAACTAAACGAGGTATGCCTTTTTGCATTTGAATCAAAGGGCGAGATTCTCACAAGTCTATGTATGCCGTTTTCTACTTTTAGATAACCATAGGCATTGAGCCCACGAACTAGAAAGCTGACATCTTTAAGCCCAGCTTCATCGCCCTCTTGAAAGTCTAAGGTCTCAATCTTAAAGCCATTTCTCTCTGCCCATCTAAGGTACATGCGGTACAACATACTAGCCCAGTCTTGGCTCTCTGTTCCGCCTGCTCCAGGGTGGATGGACACAATGGCATTGTTGCTATCTTCTTTGCCACTTAGCATCATAGCAACCTCTAAGTCGCCAACAAGGGTTTCGAGTGCTAGTGCATCTGCTACAACTTCGTGCACAGACTCTTCATCTCCATCATCTTTTGCCATCTCATAGATGTCATTTGTATCTTCTAGTAAAACTTTTGCTTTTTCATATCGAGTTAGTATGGAATTTATTTTTGTTTTTTCTTTAGATATGGCTGCTGCTTTTTTGATATCGCCCCAAAAGTCTGGATCTTGCTCCATCTGTTCAATCTCTTTTAATCTCTCGATAATTTTATCTGGTTTTATGATTTGAGCTATATTACTAATCTTGATTGCTAGTTTTTTTAAAAGTTCTGTGTACTCGTAATTATCCAAGCTTTAACCTTTATTTTGATATAATTGAGTTTTATTTTACAATAAAGAACCTAAAATGAAGATATTAAAAACAACACAAGAACTTATAAGTTATAGAAAATCATTTACATCTAGCAGTGGATTTGTTCCAACTATGGGAGCTTTACACCAAGGACACATCTCTCTTATCAAAGAGTCTGTTTTACAAAATGACAAAACAATTGTATCTATATTTGTAAATCCTAAG
This sequence comes from uncultured Sulfurospirillum sp., assembly GCA_964407605.1. Classification (GTDB taxonomy): domain Bacteria; phylum Campylobacterota; class Campylobacteria; order Campylobacterales; family Sulfurospirillaceae; genus Sulfurospirillum_A. The sequence goes on from CAYOWG010000007.1 coordinate 5,533, forward strand.
CAGTTTTTAGCTAGCGAGGACTTTGGGAGTTATCCAAATAGATATGAGGCAGATTTAAAAATTTGTGAGCTTGCAGGGGTAGATGCTCTATTTGTGCCTAAAATTGAGGAGATATATTTTGAAGATGAGCCATCGCTTTTGGCTCCTATGAAACAAAGTTTTATATTGGAGGGATACCAACGACCAAAACACTTTGATGGGGTTTTAAAAGTTGTATTGAAGCTTTTGAATCTTGTAAAACCAACAAATATCTATTTTGGTAAAAAGGATGCTCAGCAACTATTTTTGATACAAAATATGATAAAAACTCTCTTTATAGATACTACTGTCGTGCCTTGTGAGATAGTCAGAGATACAAATGGTTTAGCACTTTCTTCAAGGAATGCTTACTTGAGTGACGATGAGAAAATCAGAGCACTAGATATCTCAAAATCTCTCAAAATAGCATCAGCGGAGATTATGCGTGGAGTGCTAAATGTAGAGAGTATAGAGTGTAAGATGAGAAAATCTTTGAGCAATATCCAAGTGGAGTATATAGCCATAACAGATAGAAATTTTACAAAATTAGAGAATATTGAGCTGAAAAATAGTATCATTCTAGTAGCTGCAAAGGTTGGCAGTACTAGGTTGATAGACAATATTTGGATATAATAAAATAAAGGATTATGATATGTTTGGTAACAGCAAGAAAATCGAAGAACTAGAGAGTAAACATAAGATTGAGGTAGAAAAACTTCTTGAAACAAACGCAGCACTAGCAAATAGGATTAATGAGCTAGAAAACTTTAAAGAAGAAAAGATAGATAGAAAACAAGATGAATTTATGGCTCTTTTGATGGAAAGTTACAAAGATGGAACTAACTTTCTTCAAAAAACTGTTGAGTCGCCACTAGAAATTCTTCAAGATATAAATAGTCTCAACAAGACAACAGCTAGTGATATGATAGGCATTAAAGATGAATTACAAAAGATAAGTGGCACGATAAACAAAATCCAAGAACATTCTCATAATCTAGGAGATGATTCTAACTCTCTTAGTGATAGCGTCATATCTATATCTGAGATTATAAATCTTATCAAAGATATCTCAGACCAGACAAACCTACTCGCACTAAATGCAGCTATAGAGGCAGCTCGCGCAGGAGAGCACGGAAGAGGCTTTGCAGTCGTTGCTGATGAGGTACGAAAACTAGCAGAGAGAACTCAAAAAGCAACACTAGAGGTTGAGATAAATATAAACTCGTTAAAACAAAACTCAAACTCTATGCTTGAAATCAGCAATACATTTAAGCAAGAGACAACAAGTGTTTTAGAGACACTAGAAGTTTTTGAAAAAAGTGTTCACGGAGTTGTGAGCAACTCAGGCGAGATAAAAGAAAAAGCACAATTCGTAACAGATGAGCTACAAGTCAATATAGGAAAAGCTGACCACATCGTCCTAAAAATCCAAGCCTACAAAGCAGCTCTTTTAAATGAAGATGGAGTTACTATCGGCGATGAGAGTAGCTGTAGATTTGGTCAATGGTATGCTACAGCAGTAGATAGACTACTCAAAGGAAACCCTGCAGTAAGTGGCATAACAAAGCACCATACAAATGTACATCAAGGGCTTATGGAAGTAGTAAAGCTTGTGAAAGAAGATAGATATGAAGAGGCTTTAGAGCGTATGAGAGATTTGGAAAACTCAAGCGAAACTGCTTTTGTGGATCTTTTTGATGCTATTAAGGCTTCACAAAATTCTTAAAAATTGACAAAATTTAAACTTTGTCGTATAATTAAAAAAATATATACGACAAAGGATTTTTATGGGTACAAAAATAACACTATACTCAGAACCTCATCTCATAAATAGAGTAAAACAGTATGCAAAGCAGCACAATACTTCTGTCTCAAAAATGGTAACTAGTTTTTTTGAGACTATCATCGATAAAGAGGATAAAAAAAAGTCAATAAGTGCAGAGAAAACATCAAGGCTTTATGGAGTACTAAAAGGCGTAAAGTTTGAAAAAGATGATTATGTTGCTTACTTGGAAAAAAAATATCTATGAAAATTTTACTAGATACCAATATAATCCTAGACCTTCTACTTGAGAGAAAACCTTTTGTTGATTTTGCTGAAGAGATATTTGTCAAGATAGAGAGACATGAGGTAGATGGGTTTTTATCTCCCACTTCTATAACAACTATCTATTATCTTTTAAACAAATATACAGATAAAGATAGTTGCAACAAGGTAATAGAGACGCTATTGGATATGTTTTATATAGTAAAACTTGATAAGCAAGTCCTGCTAGAGAGCTTAAAAGATAGCGGAACTGATTTTGAAGATAGTGTTATATACACAAGTGCGTTTTTCACAGATGATATAGATATGATAATCACTAGGGACAAAAAAGGGTTTAAAAAATCAAAAATCAAAACCTTGTCTCCTGATGAGTTTTTAAAAAGGAAACAACAATAGTGAGTAAAAACTTATACTTAGTATCACTTGGATGCAATAAAAACCTAGTTGACTCAGAGGTGATGCTAGGAAAACTTAAAAATTATAAAATCATAGACGAGCCTGAAAATGCGGATGTGCTTATAGTCAATACCTGTGGATTTATAGGTCCTGCAAAAGAGGAGAGTTTAGATACGATTTTCTCCTTGCATGAGCTAAGAAAAAAAGAGTCTTTACTTGTAGTTACTGGCTGTCTTACTGAGCGGTATCGCGAGGAACTTCAAGTTGAACTTCAAGAGGTTGACCTTTTTACTGGGGTTGGTGATTATGATAAGATTGATGAGATAATAGAGAAAAAAAAGAGCCGTTTTACTCCTATAACTTATCTGCTTGACGAAGAAGAGAGAGTTATAACTGGCTCAAAATCTCATGCATATATAAAGCTAAGCGAGGGCTGTAACCAAAGCTGTAGTTTTTGTGCCATTCCTAACTTCAAGGGAAAGCTCTTTTCTCGCACGCTTGAGTCAATCGTCAAGGAAGTTACAAGTTTGACAAAAAAAGGCTTTTATGACTTTAGCTTTATCTCTCAAGATAGCAGCTCTTATGGAAGAGATATAGGCAAAAAAGATGGCTTGATTGAGCTTATAAAACTAATAGATAAAATCGATAGAGTAAAGAGTGCTAGGATTTTATATCTCTATCCAACAACAACATCCGATGAGCTGATTCAGACTATCATCGATTCTAAGACTTTTCACAACTACTTTGATATGCCCATACAGCATATAAGCGATAAAATGTTAAAACTTATGAAAAGAGGGGCTGGCAAAAAGAGGATTATGAAGCAACTTAGTATGATGAGAGAAGCCAAAGATAGTTTTCTAAGAACTGGGCTTATAATCGGTCATCCTTTTGAGAGTGAAGTTGAATTTAGTGAACTTTTAGAGTTTATAAAAGGGTTTGATTTTGACAGAGTTTCACTTTTTGCATATAGCGATGAAGAGGACACTTTAGCTTATGATATGAGTGAAAAAGTAAGTGAAGATGATGTTGCTATAAGGCTTGCTAAGATTGAAGAGATAGTAAAAGAGAAGCATGAAAAATCACTGCAAAATGAGATCGGAAGAGAGATGCGAATCACCATCGAGGGAGAGAGTAGCGAGGGAGAGTTTTTTCTAGCTGCAAAAAAGCTCTCTTGGTCTCCTGAGATTGATGGGGAGATACTGGTCAATGAGAGTCAAATAGGGGCTTTAGAAGTAGGTAAAAGTTATGAAGCAACAGTAAAAGAGCTAGTAGGAGATAAACTTCTTGCAACAGTTACCAAAACTCTCTTCTAGTGTTTTAGATGAACTAAAAAAAGGCAAAAATCTACTCGCCTTTTCAGCTGGATCTGACTCAAGTGCACTTTTTTTCATACTCCAAGCTTTGCATATAGAGTTTGATATAGCCTTGGTAAATTACCAAACAAGAGAGCAAAGCAGCAAAGAAGAAGAGTATGCAAAAGCACAAGCGAGCAAGTTCAACAAAAAGTGCTACACTCTTACATGTAAGTTAAAATCTAGCAACTTTGAACACAATGCAAGAGTAACAAGATATGATTTTTTTGAAAAAATCATCAAAGAAAACTCTTATAAAAATCTTCTTACAGCGCATCATCTCAATGACCGACTTGAGTGGTTTTTGATGCAGTTAAGCCGTGGGGCTGGAGCTGTTGAGCTTAGCGGAATGAGTGAGATTGAAGAGAGAGAAGAGTATAAAATCCTAAGACCTCTTCTACATGTAAACAAAACAGAGATAGAGAATTACTTAGAGGCAAACTCAATAGAGCACTTTTTAGACTCTACAAATAGTGATAAAAAATATCTTAGAAATCGCATTAGAGAAGAGTTTGCCTCATCTTTTTGTGAGCAGTTTAGCGAAGGAATTAAAAAGAGTTTTTCTTATCTTGAAGAGGACAAAAAGAGGCTTATGCCAAAGATACTCTTGAGGAATAAAAAACTATACATCATTCAAAGAGAGAGTGATGATTTGATAAATATACGAGGCATAGACAAAATTACTAAAAAGCTAGGAGTTCTTTTGAGTAAAGATAGTAGAGATGAAATATTGAGAGTAAAAGACTGCATAGTTTCATCAAAAGTTGCTATTGTTTTTTGTGAAAGCAAGATATATATAGCACCTGCAGTAGATGTTGTTATGGATAAAAAGTTTAAAGAAAAATGTAGAATTCAAAAGATTCCTACTAAAATAAGACCTTATCTGTACACTATTTCGTAGAGTTTATATCGTAAACTTTTATAGAAAATATTGCACTAATCATGCTGTTATTTGATTCCATACTGATTGGAAAATCTGCTTGGACTATGTTTTCATATCTATTTAGACCTTCTAGAAATAGATAAAAATTTGTAGGGCTTTTTAGAGATGAACTGACCTTTAGCTCATATTCAACAAACTCTTTTTTATGCACTTTTTTATCTAGCTCAATAAGTGAAACTCTAGTGAAAAATTGACTAGCATATTTTATAAAGTTATCTGCTGAAAATTTATGCATAAAAGAGATTATTATGCGCCTGTTTTCACTATTGAGGGCTTTATACTCTTTTTTTCTATCATCCAATACATTTTGAACTCTTATTTTGTGAACAAAGGCTGTGTTGTTAAGAGACTTAGAAGCTTTAAACTCTCTGATATTTGGCACAATAACAAGAAATATCATAAAAAAAGTCATAACAATAAAAACAAGTAGATAAATCAATAGTTTTAAGATATTAATTTTATCCATACTCTTGTCAGTCATCTTGCTTCCTCTGGGTTTATGATTCTGTTGGTGCTTACAAAGTTATACCAACCCTTGTCAGTTAGATAAAACATAGTATTACTAGTATGAAATATAGACTTTAAAGGAGTTGCCAAAAGAAAATTAAAAATATCTTTTGTTGGAGTTATTCCATATATAATGAGAGAGTCTTTTTCCATAATGACCCTACTTAGAGTTATCTGATCTGGGACTAAATCAAATAGATTTTTGATGCTATCTCTTAAAATGATATTGTTTGCATATATCTCTTCTGCAAATGATTTTTGCCTTAGAATAAAGCCTATCTTTTGATCTATTGAGTCTATTTTTTTCTCAAGCATTATTCTTTGGCTATTTAGTGTCTTAGTACTATCTTTAAAGTTATAGTTTTTATAGATCACAAATAGATTAAAAAAGTTCAAAAATATAAAGATAGAAGCGATAAAGATGAGCCAAATCTTTGTGAACATTGTAAATAGATATTTTTTTCTTGGGGTTATAAATGATAATTTCAAGAAAAAACCTCTGCTTTTGCCATATTGCAAATAGTCTCATTTATATCTATTTTACTTATCTCAATATCCATAAAAAGCTCATCTTCAATCATACTAATAAACTCTGAACTAACTTCATAGCCATCATATATAACAATCATATTTATAAAGGAGCTTTCATAGAGTGGATTTTGATAAAACTCTTTTAGAGAAGTTGTTAGATATTTATATACCAACAAATCTCTACCAAATAGCTCCAAGCTACTATCATTAACTATATTCTCATCGTCAAAGTTTCTTATGTTTTGCCCATCGAATAAAGGATCTTCAAAAGATTTGTCTCCTTCATCACTTTCAAGGCTATCAAAGTCATCTAAGTTGTCTAGCTCACCAATACTATCCTCATCGTCATTCATATCATCTAGTTCTATTATGTTTTGTATGCCTTCTTCTTCGCTTGCATCTTCCCAGTCTTCTGCATCACAGTAAGAGAGGCTATTGTCAGTTGTTGTTTTAAAGTATGCACCAAAAAGTAAATTATCGCCATCAAAAACTGTAATTGTAACCGAGTCTTGATGATTTAGTATATAAAGTGTAGCTTTTTCTTTTAGTTTCTCTTTTTTTATCAGTGAGTATTGAATTATAAATGGAGAGTATATGAAATCTAATCCAGTAGAAGAGAAAAGTTTTTTAGTCCAATTGATGTCGATAAAAGATGCATAAATAGACCATTTTTTATTTAAATCAAAATGAGTCACACTTTTCACATCAACGCTATGCTTTTTGAAGTCTGCCGCTGTTGTGCCATTTATTGCCCCTTGTCCCATAGAGTCTAAAAACAGAGCTAAATATGCAAAATTATACTCTAGTTGCAAGTCATTTAGGTACTTTTGCATTTTTATGGGGATTGTATTACTCTCTTTTATATCAAAATTTTCTGAAAGCTTTTTTGTTAAAATTCCATTTTTTATAACTTTTGACTTGATAACCCATACTTCGCCTTGTGGAACTATGGAGATAAATATATTTGGAAGAAATTTTTGAAAAGCTTTTAACATATACTCTCGCTAATTTATTTTTATCATTATACCATACAATGTACTTATAAAGATAAAGCAAAAGAAGTTCCTAAAACAATTCTTCATAGAGCTGTAAAAACTTTTTTTGCATTTTTTTGCTACTCTCTATCAAAGACGATTTAGTCAAGGTTGATGGTGCAAGGTTTTTATAGCTCTCTATCATAATCTCACACATGATTTTTATCCTAGCTCTATCAGCCCTAGTAAAATCTTTTTTTGAACTCATCTCATCTATTCTTTGAAGAAAATTATTGCCTTGTTCTATGTAGGCTTCGTAATTTTTTGCAATTTTGCTTTGAGTCATAACGGTACTTGCCATCTTGTTATAACTGTTTTCATCTAAAGCTTTTTTTGCCAACTTGTAGGCTTCTTGGTAGTTCCCCATGAAGTAATAAACTCTAGCTTGGATAGAGTTTTGATAAGATGAGTTTGTAGCAAAGTAGTAAGCACTTCCTCCCAAAATAACAAGAACAAATAAAATCAACTTAATCTTTGAAAGCATGTCTCATCAACTCCTCTTTAATCTTATTTTTTGCCTCTTCTGTACTAGCATCGCTAACATAAAATGGGTCACTATAGTAAAAGTCTAAAGTACAAAATGGCTTTGGTATAGCAAATCTATCCCAACTCTTAAGTCGCCAAGCTCTTGAGGGTATCGCATTGACTGCTACAATCGCTACGCTTCTCTTTTGAGCTATCACAACAGCCCCATCAGCTACGCTATGCCTTGGACCCCTAGGGCCATCAGGAGTTATGCCTATATCTCTTCCACTTCTTAGAGATTTAAAAGCATTTTTCAACACCAAAAGTCCTCCTCGTGAAGAACTGCCTCGCAAAGTTCCTCCGCCTAGAATCTCCAAAATCCTTGCTGCTATCTCTCCGTCGTGGTGTCTAGATACTACTAAATCTATATTTTTAGAATTTCTATAATCAAAATAAGCAAAAGGAGCCATCACAATCTCCCCATGCCAAAAAACAAATACCGATGGCTCTTTATCAACCTTACTTTTATCAAAATGGTATCTTTTTCTACATGTAAGATATAAAAAGTGCATAATCATACACGCAAAAGGAGGAATGATAAAAGCCTCTATCTTTCTTTTTGTTTTTTTACTTAACAATTTTGCCATAAAGTGCCATGCGTCTTGGATTTTCTATCAAAACTTTTTGTATTGTTCCTAGTAGTTCTTCTGTGCCTTCTACTTGAACAAGTGCGTTGTTGTCGCTTTTTCCTGCAATCATACCATTGTTTCTTAGCTCTTCAAAATAGACTTCATAAGTCTTACCTTTTCTTGTGTACGAAATCTCATCTAAAATCTCATCTTGTCTTACTTGGAGTCTTTTTAGTCTTTTTGATGCTGTCTCTTTATCGACTATATTTGTAAACTCTGCAGCTTTTGTTAGGGGACGAGGCGAGTACTTAAAAGAGAAAATCTGCTCAAATCTTACTTGCTCCATCACATCCATGCTCTCTCTAAAATCCTCTTCACTCTCTCCAGGAAAAGCAACGATGATATCTGTGCTTATAGAAACATCAGGGACTAACTCTCTAAGTTTTAAAGCTCTGTTTAAAAACCACTCTTTTGTGTATCCTCTTTTCATCTGGCTAAGTATGTGAGATGAACCACTTTGAAGAGGCATATGCATAGACTTACAAACTTTAGGATTTGTGGCAAATGTCTCTAAAAACTTATCGTCCATATGAAGTGGATGAGGCGAGGTAAATCTGATTCTTTTGACCTCTTCTATCTCACTTATCAGATTTAAAAGGTCTGGAAAATCTATCTTTTTGTCCCTACTTGAGGAGAATTTTTTGCCATAATTATTGACATTTTGTCCTAGTAAAAATATCTCTTTTGCACCACCCAAAGCAGCTTTTCTAGCCTCGGCTATGATGAGTTCAGGCGGTATTGATATCTCATTACCCCTAGTATGAGGGACTATACAATAAGTACACTTTTTATCACAACCTATGGAGATATTTACAAAAGCCTTATAAGGAGAGCCTCTAAACTCACTAAAAGCATAAGTGCTTTCATCATAATTTGTATCAACATCCAAAAACTTTTCTGTATTGACTGCTTTTGTTACTTTTGATACATTTCTTGCCCCCAAAACAAAGCTAACTGATGGAGCTCTTTTGAAGATTTCTTCACCTAGATGACTCGCAGTACAGCCACAAACCCCTATCTTAGCACCCTCTTTTTTCATCTTATTGAACGCGCCGATTTCAGAAAAGAGCTTATTGACTGGCTTCTCCCTAACGCTACAAGTATTGATCATAATCAAATCTGCAATCTTTGCATCAGTGCAAAGCTCATAGTTTTCTTTACTACTCAGTTCTGCTATGATGTGTTCAGTATCACGGGTGTTCATAGCACAGCCAAGAGTTTCTATATACAGTTTTTTACACAAATGCTATATCTTTATAGTATATGAACTTCATACATGTAGTCCTCTTCGCTAAGTCCGTACTTTACTTCACGAAGATAGACAGAAAAATCTTTGTTCTCAAAGTGTTCCACTAAAGCAACTAAGTCTTTATGTGAGTTCTCTTTGTCAAAGTAAAATATCTTATGACCCTCTTTCTCTATCGTCTCTTCGATTTTTTCCAAAAGTATAGTTTTTGGTTTCGCGTTTATCTCGTTTCTAGCTAGTTTTAATTTCATTTTAATATCCCCTTTTTCAAAAGCAAAGCTCCAGAAAAATTCCTCGCGACTGAAGCACGAAACAAAGTTTCTGTAAAATCCTCTTCCAACTATTATAATCGATTAGTATAGCTGTATTTGAATAAAATACGCATTAAACTTTATAAAAGTATTTTTAAGATACAATTCAACTCTTCAAAGCAATCCCTAAAAATCACTATTATAATTTTATATTGCTAAAACGATTAGAGAGTATTAGATATGGAAAAAATTATAGATATTATAGAGTCAATAGCACACGAAAAAGATTTGAATATAAAAGATATAAAAAAAACAGTTTGCATCGCACTTACAAAGACTGCTCAAAAGATATATGGCGAAGATTATGACTATGAAAGTGTTATAAATACAGACACAAAATCACTAAAGCTTTTTCAAAAGATTTTAGTAGTTGAAGATAGTGACGAGAGACTTGAAGATGAAAAAGACAAGTTTACAGGCATAAGCGAAGCAATAGAAGTTGACCCAGATATAGAGGTAGGAGATGAGCTTACTTATGAGCTACCGCTAGACAACCTAGGACGAACAGCAGCTGCAACACTCCATAGAGAATTAGAGTTTCACATACAAAGACTGTTAGAAAACCAGATTTTTGAGAAGTACAAAAACATGATAGGCAATAGCGTTTTTGGAACTGTTACAAGAGTAGATAGCGAAGAGGCAACTTATGTAGAATTTGATGAGATTCAAGCAATCATGCCTAGAAGAAACCGCATAAAAGGTGAGATTTTCAAGGTTGGGGATGTTGTAAAAGCAGTAATAAGAAAAGTATTTATCGATAAGATTCACGGCATATATGTTGAGATCTCAAGAACAAGTCCAAAGTTTTTAGAATCGCTTCTAGCACTCGAAGTCCCTGAGATAAAAGACGAGATGGTCATCATAAACTCAAGTGCAAGAATCCCAGGAGAGAGAGCCAAGGTAGCCCTAACTTCACTACACCCAAATATCGATGCAGTAGGAGCAACTGTGGGAACAAAAGGCATGAGAATCAACGCAGTAAGTAGCGAGCTAAATGGCGAAAATATAGACTGCATAGAGTACTCAAGCATACCTGAGATTTTTATCTCAAGAGCCCTAAGCCCAGCCATAATCTCCAATGTAAAGATAGTAGACGGAAGAGCGATTGTAGCTTTGCCTGCTGACCAAAAATCAAAAGCTATAGGTAAAAATGGAAGCAATATAAGATTGACTTCTATGCTTGTAGGCATGGAGATAGAGCTTGTAGAGCTTGAGAGTTCTAGTGGAACAATGGGCGAGGATACTAAAGACCCTAATGCCCTTTCAAATCTGTTTGCTAAAGAGCAGAATTTCAAGAAGAGAAGATGAGTGATAATTATCACTCATTTAATTAATTTTTAGAATTTAGAGATATACTCTGCAACTGCATCTATCTTAGCATCGTCATAGCTTGCTAATTGACCTTTCATAATACCTTTCATAGCTCCACCAAAAGTTCCAGCTTTGTAGCCTTTCATAGCATCTACTAGGTGCTCTTTAGTCATGCCTTGAAGAACTTTGCTTTTTCCTAGTGCTATCTTTTCGCCTTGTTTGCCATGACAGGCTGCACATCTTTTGTAAAGAGCAGCTCCATCAGCTGCAACTAGCGTGGACGCCGCCGCGATCATACAGGCCAATACTAATTTTTTCATTTAAGACTCCTATTTAAATTTGATTTAGATTATATCTGACCTATCTTAAAATCCCTTTACGCACTATACCAAGCAAGGCTCGCTATAGTGGCAGGGGATAAATCCCCTACAATCCCCTAAAGTTACGCAAAGTATGACTTTGCGAAAAATAAATACCTAAAGCTAGTTATGATACAATGTGAAATGAAAAAAGCAATATTTTTAGACCGTGATGGGATTATAAACATAGATAACTCTTATGTTTATAAAAAAGAGGATTTTAAGTTTTGCGAGGGTATATTTGAGCTGCTTAGGCATTTTTTGTCTTTGGATTATCTTCTTTTTATAGTGACCAATCAATCTGGTATTGCTAGGGGTTATTATAGTGAAGATGATTTTAGTGAGCTTAGTTCTTGGATGCTTGATGAGCTTACACGTAAAGGTATAAAAATCACGAAAATCTATCACTGTCCTCATAAGCCTGATGATGCTTGTAGGTGCAGAAAACCAGAAATCGCTATGTTTGAAAAGGCAAAAAAAGAGTTTGATATAGATATGCAAAACTCATGGATGATTGGCGATAAAAAAAGCGATATAGAAGCTGGGATAAATGCAGACATACCCAATACAATCTTTGTGCATAGCTCTACATGTAAAGAATCCTCATATAGCGTTAAATCTATTTTGGATATAATCCCTATAATAAAAAAGTAGGACTATTATGGCTTATACTGATATAGATTTTAATGATAAAAAGATTTTGATTACAGGTGGGGCTGGATTTATCGGGAGCAATTTGGCTTTTTATTTTCAAGAAAATTTTCCTAAGTGTGAAGTTGTTGTTTTTGATAAGTTTAAAAGTGAGAGTAGTTTTGGGCACTTTAAAAATCTGCTTGGCTTTAAGGGCGAGGTAATTAGCGGCGATATCAACTCTGATTTGGCTCTATTAAAAAATAACAAATTTGATTATATATTTCATCAAGCGGCTATCTCTGATACAACTGTTGGCGAGCAAGGGCTTATGATAAAAACCAATGTCAATGCTTTTAAGGAGCTACTTAACATGGCAGTGGATATGCAAGCAAGTATGATTTACGCATCTTCAGCAGCGACTTATGGAGATAGTGAAATCTTTAGCATAGGGTATGAAAAACCAAACAGCGTATATGGGTTTTCAAAGCTGATGATGGATAATCTAGCTCAAAAGTATATGGATAAAATCCCACTTGTGGGTTTGAGGTACTTCAATGTTTATGGGCAAAGAGAGTTTTTTAAAAAAAAGACCGCTTCTATGGTTTTACAGTTTGGACTTCAGCTTTTAAGTGGTAAAAGTGCTAGGCTTTTTGAAAATAGCGATAAAATAAAAAGAGATTTTATATATATAGAAGATGTCATCCAAGCCAATATAAAAGCGTGCAAAGCTAAAAAAAGCGGAGTTTACAACATAGGAACAGGAGAGGCACGAAGCTTTCAAGATATAGTAGATGTGCTCAAATGCGAGCTACATGTAAGCAGAGATGATGAGTATATACCAAATCCTTTTGTAGGGCAGTATCAGTTTTTTACTGAAGCTGATATATCTTTGAGTGAAGAGTTTTTGGATTATAGTCCTAGGTTTTCACTTGAAAAGGGTATCAAGTTATATATAGATGAGATAAAGAGGATTTATGGATAGATTAAGAAGCTATAGACCTAAGATTTTGGTTATTGGGGACTTGATGTTGGATCACTATTTGTGGGGAAAATGCGAGCGGATAAGCCCTGAAGCTCCTGTGCAAGTGGTGGATATAAGCAAAGAGACGACAGTTCTTGGTGGGGCTGGTAATGTGATAAACAATCTAAAAGTTATGGGTGCAAAAGTTGGAGTTTTGAGTGTTATCGGAGAGGATAGTAGTGGAGAAGAGCTTTTGGAGATGTTGAGTGATTTTGGAGTAGATACTCAAAATATAGTAAAAGAAAAAGATAGAAAAACTAGCAAAAAAAGTCGAGTTATAGCTGTGCATCAGCAAATCATCAGATACGATATGGAGTCAAAAGATGATATCAATAAAAGAAGCGAAGACGAGATTTATGAGAAGTTTGAGAAGATTATAGGAGATTTTGATACTGTTTTACTCTCGGATTATGGTAAGGGTGTGCTAACTTGTAGCCTTACGAGTAAGCTAATAAAACTCGCAAAAAAACATAAGAAGCCTATCTTGATTGACCCAAAAGGCGATGATTATAGCAAATATAGAGGTGCGACGCTTATAACTCCAAACAAAAAAGAAGCGATAGAAGCAAGTAGGATAGATATAAAAGATGAGGAGAGTTTGCTTAGGGCTGGGGAGTTCTTGAGAGGCTCTTTTGATTTGGATTTTGTTGTTATAACTTTGAGCGAAGATGGTATGGTTATATTTGGTGATGAGGTTTTAAAAGTGCCAACAGTTGCTAGAGAGGTTTTTGATGTAACTGGGGCTGGGGATACTGTTTTGGCTTCTTTTGGTTATGCTCTCTCTTGTGGTTTGGAGATAGAAAAGTCGGCTAGATTTGCTACTAGTGCGGCTGCTGTTGTGGTTGGAAAGCTAGGCAGTGCGACGGCTAGTTTGGATGAGATTGATATGTATGAGCATAGCTTGAGAAGTGGAAAGGCTAGCAGTAAAATCAAGACAAAAGATGAGATAATTAAACTTTTAGAGAACTTTAGAGATAAAAAGATAATCTTTACAAACGGCTGCTTTGACATACTCCACGCTGGACATGTGAAGTATCTTGAGAAGGCAAAAAGCTTTGGCGATATGCTTATAGTGGGCTTGAATTCTGATGAGTCTGTAAGAAGGCTAAAAGGGGAGAGTCGTCCTATCAACATAAGCGAGGATAGGGCTTATGTTTTGAGTAGCTTGGAGTCTGTGAGTTTTGTGGTTGAGTTTTGTGAAGATACTCCTTATGATTTGATAAGTGCTATTAGACCTGCTGTGCTTGTCAAGGGTAGGGATTATGAGGGCAAAGAAGTGATTGGAAGTGATATAGCCAAAGAGGTTAGGCTTGTGGATTTTGTAGATGGGAAGAGTACGACAAAGATTATAGAAAAGGCACGATTATAAAAATTCTATGCGAAGCATTAGCTTTAGTGCGAGGAATTTTTGCTGGGCTTTGCTCAGTAAAAAGGAGACAGTTAAGATGATGGAGATGATAACTAGTGAGATGAAGGCTCATAAAGATGTGATAGAAAAAACGATAGAAAATTTACAAAATCATATATATACGGCTTGTGTTATAGCAACTAGGACTATTGAAAATGGCAATAAGATTTTACTTTTTGGTAACGGCGGAAGTGCTGCTGATGCTCAGCATATCGCAGCGGAGTTAAGCGGTCGTTATAAAACTGAGAGGCGAGGGCTTGCTGGGATTGCTTTGACTACTGATACCTCTGTGCTTACTGCTGTGGGTAACGACTATGGATATGATAGGATTTTTGATAGGCAGGTTGAAGCACTAGCTCGTGAGGGGGATTTACTTATAGGGATTTCTACAAGTGGCAATAGTAAAAATGTTCTAAGAGCTTTGAGCTTGGGATGCAATATGGGTTGTAAAACTATAGGTTTTAGTGGGCGAGATGGAGGAGCTATGGGCGAGTTTTGTGATATAAACTTGGTCGTTCCTAGCGACGATACGCCTCGCATACAAGAGATGCATATCATGATTGGGCATATCATCTGCCAAGCTATAGACGACTCTTTAGAGAGTTAGTATGAGAGTAGCTATCGTTAAACTCTCTGCTATGGGTGACATTATACACGCTATGGTGGCACTTGAGTATATAAAAAAAGCAAATCCATCTCTACATGTAGACTGGGTGGTTGAGGAGAGTTTTGCTTCCCTATTGGAGGGTAATCCTCATATAGACAATATACTGCGCGTTAAGTTAAAAGCTATAAAAAAAGATAAAAAAGCATTTTTTGTTGAGTATAAAAAAGTAAGAGAGTATGCAAAAAATAGTTATGATTTAGTCATAGATGCTCAAGGCTTGTTAAAATCCGCTATGGTTTCAAAGCTTTTGGGTGGCAAGGTAGCTGGGTTTTCTAAAGAGTCCATAAGAGAGAAATTGGCTAGCTATTTTTATGCTCAAAAAGTAGATATAGCCTATAGTGCCAACACGATTGATAGAAATATGGCAGTTATATGTCAACCTTTGGGCTTACATGTAAGCCCTGAGATGATACTAGAAAAAAAGCCGTTTTTGTACTATGAAGAGAGTTTACATGTAGATGAGTTTTTGTCTAAAAAGATGAAAAATATAGTTTTTGTCATAGGCTCGACTTGGGAGAGTCGCAACTATCCTAAAGAGAAGTTTTTAGAGATTGCAAATGAGTTAAAAGAAAACAGTTTGATTTGTTGGGGGACGCAAGAGGAGCGAAGTAGGGCAGAGTGGATAGAAAAAAACTCTTCTTATGCAAAAGCTCTTCCAAAGATGGACTTAAATCAGCTCAAAGAAGTTATAGCAAAATCAGACTTACTTATAGGTAACGACACGGGACCCACGCATATGGCGTGGGGTTTCAATGTGCCCTCAATCACTATATTTGGACCAACACCTGTAAATAGAGTCTATGAAACAGACATAAATCTAGTGGTTAAATCAAAATCAGAAGTAAATCCATATAAGCTTGATAAAAATGATTTTAGTATAAAAGATATAGATAGCAAAGAGATAGTAAAAATGGCAAAAAGATTGCTATGAGGATTTTGATAGAGATTCCAACTTGGCTTGGGGATGCTGTGATGGCTACCCCTGCAATCGAAAACATAGTTGCTTTATATCCAAAGTGCGAGCTTGTTATTTTTGGCTCATTTGTTTCTACTAGACTTTTTGTAGCTCACCCAAATGTTGAAAAGATTGTTGTTGATATGAGCAAAAAAGAGGGCTGCCGTTACAAAAATCTTTATAAGCTTGCAAAAAGTGTAGGCAAGGTTGATTTGGCATTTAGCTTTAGAAGAAACTTTACGACTAGGTTTTTTCTATTTTTTGCTGATGCTTCAAAGAAGTTTATATATAAAAGAGATGGCGATGAGGTTGTGCATCAAGTTATAAGATATAACGACTTTATCAATAGAAGTTTAAACTCTAGTTTCAAGCCAGAAAAATTAAAAATATATATCAACAATATTGAAAGCAAAACAGCAGAAAAACCGTTGCTAGGGATAAATCCTGGAGCGACTTATGGCAGTGCAAAGAGATGGTATCCTGGGGAGTTTGCAAAGGTTGCAATGGGCTTGGCACAAAAGTACGATATCGTTATCTATGGCGGAGAAAATGAAGTCGATATCAGTAGCGACATAGCAAGAAGACTTGATGAAGCAGGTGTGCATAACTATGAAAACTTAGCAGGAAAGACGAGTGTTGAGGAGCTTTTGGAGAGTATATCTAAGCTTGATTTGTTCATCACGAATGATTCTGGACCTATGCATGTAGCAGCTGCTTTTGGAGTTCCTACGGTCTCTATATTTGGGCCTACGAAGTTTTATGAAACCAATCAATGGATGAACGACAAAGAGATGATGCTTCGCAAAGAGATGAAGTGTTCGCCCTGTATGAAGAGGGCTTGTCCCTTAGAGCATCATAAGTGTATGAAGATGATTTTAGCAGATGATGTTTTGGATATAGTTAGAAAAAATGGACTCTTTTGAAAACACCTTTTAAGTGGGATAGTTACTCCGACCAACCCTACCCAATCAAAGATAAAGCTTATAAGAAAAAAATGAGAAAAAAGTATATTTTTGACAATATCATCTTAGTTTTGACCAATATAGTTATGCTTCCAGTGAGTCTATTTTTTATGTTTTTTTTAAAAGGTAAAGAGAATCCAGAAAAAAGAGATTTTTTTGGTATGGGTGTGAGTTTAGAAAAAGGAGATATCCAAAGAGAACTTATAGATGAGCTAGGAGTAAAGCATCTGCTTATTCGTATGCCTCTATGGGAGATTGCTAGAGTTGATGAGTATGTTGAGTTTGCTAAGAGTTTTGCAGATGACAAGCAGATTCTTCTAAATATCTTGCAAGATAGGGAACATATAGAAGATAAAAAACTACTCGAAAAAGATATAGAGACTATCTTTGAAAAATTTGCTAATTTTGTGAGCGAGTATCAGCTTGGAAATGCGATAAACCGCACAAAGTGGGGATTTTTCTCTATGTCTGAGTATATGAACTGGTATAAAGTTATCCAGCAAGTAAGAGATAAAAAATACCCAAATTTGAAGCTTATAGGCTCGTCTGTTATAGATTTTGAGTACCACTACACTATCCGTACGCTATTTAACTTTTTTGATATAAAGTACGATAAATTCTCAGCCCTTTTGTATGTAGATAGAAGAGGAGCTCCTCAAAACACTCAAATGGGAGTGTTTGATACAAGAAACAAGATAAAGTTTCTCTACTCTTTAGTCAAACTCTCACACAAAACATCGAGCAGTATCTACATCACAGAGACAAACTGGCCACTTTCAAACACAGCTCCTTATGCCCCTACTTCAGAGCTAGAGTGTGTGAGCGAAGAGGATTATGCTAAGTTTATGAGAGACTACATGTATATAGCAAAAGAGAGTAAGATGATTGAGCGAGTATATTGGCATCAACTTGTGGCAGCTGGTTATGGCTTGGTTGATGATAGAGACGGTAAAATCCGAAAAACTATAGCTTATGAAGAGTTTAGAAAGATGCTAGCTAGATAATATCCTCAAATAATTTTTTGTACTTTCTTACAGTTTCATCATGTGAAAATTTAGTTTCGATTACTTTGCTGGCATTGTTTGTTAGTTTTTTTAGGGTCTTTGGATTTGAGTGAAGAAACTTTAGCTTATCAGCAATCGCTTGACTGTCCTTGATGGGGACGATATAGCCATTGACTCCATCTTCTATAATCTCTAGTGAGCTTTCATTTGCAGAGGCAATGACTGGAGTATC
>CAYOWG010000008.1:0-19532 GCA_964407605.1 uncultured Sulfurospirillum sp.
AAATCTTGTTAAGAGTTCCATACCAGCAGATGAGATTATGAACTCTCTAGCAGATGCGATTGTGATGCAAAATCTTACTGTTTTGTCTCGTGGAAATACACTTATGCCAAATGTGCTTTTGCTTGGAGGACCCAATACCTATCTTCCCTTTCTTCAGGAGGCTTGGAGGTTAAGAGTGTCTGAGCTTTGGGACGAGAGAGGTGTGGAGTATGACCCAAGTCAGATAAAAAAGCTTATCTTGGTTCCTAGTAATGCCCAGTATTATGCTGCGCTGGGTGCTATCATATTTGGAGAGGGAGAGAGTGGGGATAAAGAGCTGTTTTCTGGATTAGATGGGCTTGTGGAGCTTGCTCAAAAAGGAAGTATAAAGCATGCTAGCGATGTTGATACTCCTCTTGTTGGCTCGATGGAAGAGCTAGAAAGATTTAAAAAAGAGTATGCTATAAAGCCTTTTGTTTTGCCTAAACTGTACTCAAAAAGAGTATGTTTTTTAGGAATTGATGGAGGTTCAACCTCTTCAAAAGCTGTGCTTGTTGATGAGGATGGTGAACTGATATTTAAGGCATATCAGCTCTCAAGAGGAAATCCGATTGAGGATACGATAGAGCTTTTAAGTAAGATTAAGGAACAAGACATCGATGGTTATTATGATATACAAGGTTTGGGTGTTACTGGTTACGCAGCAGATGTACTTGAGGGTGCTTTGAAGGCTGAGTCCAATATCATAGAGACTATCGCTCACATGAAGAGTGCACAATACTCTTTTGGCAAGAGTATTGATGTTATATGCGATATAGGCGGACAAGATATAAAGGTGCTTTTTTTAGAAAATGGAATGATGAAGAGTTTTCGACTATCCAACCAGTGTAGTGCTGGCAATGGCACGCTACTTCAAAGTATGGCAAAGCAGTTTGGAGTGCCAATTGAAAAGTTTGCAGATGTCGCATTTTCTGCAAAGCAAGCTCCTAAATTTAACTATGGCTGTGCAGTTTTTTTAGATACCGATCGGGTAAACTTTCAAAAAGAGGGCTATACTAAAGAAGAGCTTTTTGCAGGAATTACCAAGGTGCTTCCTAAAAATGTATGGCAGTATGTAGTGCAAGCTCCAAGCCTCGCTGCACTTGGAAAGCACTTTGTGCTTCAAGGAGGCACGCAGTACAACCAAGCAGCACTCAAGGCACAGATAGACTATATCTTAGAAAGAGTACCAGAGGCGAAAGTTGATGTGCATCCTCATCCTGGTGAAGCTGGAGCAATAGGGGCAGCTTTGGAGGCAAAAGATGAGGTGTTAAGCTCTAAAAAAAGAACTTTTGTGGGCTTAGATGAGGCACTACAGATGACATATAGCTCTACAACAAGCGAGGAGACAAGGTGTGATTTTTGTCCTATTAACTGCTCTAGAACCTTCATAGAGACAAAAACTCCATCTTCAGATGCGATTCGCTATATAGCTGGATTTGCATGTGAAGACGGCACTGTGGAGTCCAAAGACGCACTAAAAGAGATAAGAAAGAGCAGAAAAGTGATGCAGCGAAGTGTCCCAAACTTGGTAAAGGTAGAGGCTAAAGCACTTTTTGCACCTATGGATATAGTTAATCTAGCAAGCCCAAACACTGTAAACGAGCAAGAAGTAAGTGTTACGCTAGGTGGCTGGGGACCAACGATCAGAAAAGAGATTAGTAGAGAGTTTCAAAAAAGCTCCCAAGAGTCGCGCAAAAAAAGAGAAAATATAAAAGTAGCTATACCCCAAGTCTTAAATGTTTACTCTTTAGCACCATTTTTAAGGGCTTATTTAGAGGATTTGGGCATACTCTCTAAAAACATAATTTTCTCTGGTTTTTCCAATGAAGATATGTACTTAGAGGGTGCCAAGTATGGCTCGGTTGATCCTTGCTATCCTGCAAAAGTAGCCCAATCTCATGTTTATGCACTTCTTTATAGCAAAAAGCATATACGAAAAGATATAGATTATATCTGGTTTCCCTCCGTAACATACTTGCCTAGCTTTTTAGATAACACTATGGGGCAGGCTTCGTGTCCTGTTGTTGCTGGTGCTCCAAAGGTAGTGTGGGCAGCATTTGTTAAAGAGAAAGATGTGTTTGCAGACAAGGAAATAGAGTATGTAGATGACTCTATAAACTTTGACAATAATGAGCTTCTAAAAAAACAACTATTTGAGAGTTGGGGAGATAGATTGGAGATTACAAAAGACGAGAGTAACTTAGCTGTGGATAGAGCACATAAGGCATTAAAAGAGAACGAAGAGCTTATAATGAAAGAGGGTAAAAAGATATTGGATTTTGCAGAGATGGAGAATGAAGTTATCATTCTTCTTTTAGGTCGTCCTTATCACTCCGACCCTGGCATCAATCACGAGGTCTTAGATGAGTTTCAGTCTTTAGGATTTAAGACTATCTCTATGAGAGCAGTTCCAAAGGACGAAGAGTATTTGATGAGATTTTTTAAAGATGATATTGAAAACAAAGTGATAGAATCAGTCTATGATATCTGTGATGTTTGGGCAGAAAACTTCTCTACTAACTCTGCTCAAAAGGTCTGGTCAGCCAAGTTTGCATCACGCCATCCCAATGTTGCGGTGGTAGATTTAAGCTCATTTAAGTGCGGACATGATGCACCGATTTATGCTATCATAGACAAGATACTTGGAGCTAGCAAGACCCCACATTTGACCCTACATGATATTGATGCCAATAAGCCAGGAGGCTCTATAAAGATAAGAGTTAAAACATTTGCTTATTCGCTAGAGAGATACAGACAACAGATAAGAGGATCTAAGAAAAACTTAACACAAGGATTATACAGTGAGTGCCACGCTTAACGAAGACTTTATACAGTGGAGAGACGAACCACGCACAGATATCAAGTATGCTTCTAAGTCGGACACAATCTTTCTTTTGGGTGGATTAACGATTCTGCAAGATAAGCTTATAGAGTCTGCTCTGTCCTCGTTTGGAAGCAGTATAATCGCTCTGCCCAATCCAGACTTTGAGTCGTTTCGCAAAGGTAAAGCTTTTGGCAATAGAGGTCAGTGCAACCCTACTTACTTTACTGTTGGAAATCTCGTGAAGTATCTTCAAGGACTAAGAGATGAACAAGGTTTAAGTTCAGAGGAGATAGTAGAAAAATATGTCTATCTAACAGCTGGAGGCTGTGGACCTTGTCGCTTTGGGATGTATGTCACAGAGTACAAAAAAGCGTTAAGAGATTCTGGATTTGATGGATTTCGGATCAAAACTTTTGAGATTAGTAGTGGTATAATTCAAAGGGATGATGGCGAGAGTAAAGATCTCTTTGATTTTACTCCTAAACTTTTAATAAAGCTTACAAAAGCAGTTTTGATTGGTGATATTATCAATCTTATAGGCTATAGAATGCGTCCTTATGAGCTTGTTAGAGGCTCAACTAACAGTGCAATTGAGCAGTGCAGAGAAATCATATCTGATGCTTTTTTGGAGCATAAAAGCATCGTTTTGGCTATGTATAGATGTCGTAAAGTTTTTAAAACAGTTGAGCTTGATAGACTGCAACTTAAAACTAAAGTAATAGTTATGGGAGAGTTTTGGGCTGCGATGACTGAGGGAGATGGAAGCTACGGCTTACATCAGTTTTTAGAAGCAGAAGGAGCAGAGTGTGTTCCTCAGCCAGTTTTAGATTTTCTTATGTTAAGTATTTGGGAAGCAGAGTACAATCTTGTTAAGAAGGAGAGCTTAGCTGTAAAAAATGCAAAAATGATTGATTTTTCTAATGCAAGAAAGAAGATAATGATTCGACTTGCCAAATATGCAATCAAAGGATATTTTACTCTATATGCAAAAGTGATAGGATTGGAGGGGTATGAGATACCAAATATGGAGAAGTTGGCATCACTTGCTAAAGATTATTATTCGCTAGATTGTCATGGCGGAGAAGCACATCTAGAAGTTGCACACCTGATAGAATCAGTTAAGGAAAATCTATCACATCTTGTTATATCTGTTAAGCCTTTTGGGTGTATGCCTTCATCGGCGGTATCTGATGGGATTCAATCTCTTGTTGTGTCTCGTTTTCCTGAGGCAAACTTTCTTAGTATTGAGACTTCTGGCGAGGGAGCGGCTAACTTTTACTCAAGAGTTCAAATGGCACTCTTTAAAGCAAAACAGGCTGCAAAAGAGGAGTTTGAAGCCCTAGATATGCCAAATAATATTCCCAAAAAAGTCCAAGATTTCTCATACTATCCAAAAAGTAGGCTAGTAGGAACAGCAGCTAAAATAATAGACAGTATTTAACCTTTTCTTAAAGAATTTTCAGATACAATCCTCCTTTTAATAAAAGGTCAAAGGAACATACAAGATGTATGCAATCATTAAAAATGGTGGGAAGCAGTATAAAGTTCAAGAGGGAGATTTTATAAATCTCGACAAGCTTGACGCTCAGCCAAAGCAGATAATCACAGTTACTGAAGTTTTAGCCTTAAACAATGGCGAACTAAAAGTTGGAGCTCCATATATAGATGGTGCTAAAGTCGAGCTAGAAGTGATAAACGAAGGCAAAGATAAGAAAGTAGTTATTTTCAAAAAGAGAAGAAGAAAAGACTCTAAATTGAAAAAAGGCTTTAGAAGACAATATACAAGAGTAAAAGTCTTAAAGATAGTAGGAGCATAGTATGGCACATAAAAAAGGTCAAGGTAGTACCCAGAATAACAGAGATTCAGCTGGTCGCAGACTAGGCGTTAAGAAATTTGGCGGCGAGTTTGTAGTTGCAGGTAACATCATAATCAGACAACGAGGAACAAAAGTTCATGTTGGCGACAATGTTGGAATCGGAAATGACCATACAATCTACGCTTTAGTAGATGGATATGTTGAATTCAAAAGAAAAGATAAAAAAAGAAACAAAGTTTCTGTTATCCCCGCATAATCCTTAGGCGGATCTATTCCGCCTAACTCCTCTTTAGTGAGATTATTTATAATCTCTACATGTAGATATTATAAATAACTATCCCCTACAACCCCCTGAAGCTACAAAAAGTAGGACTTTTTGAGAAAGAAGTACATAAGGTTAGTGAATAACTTTAATTTAAAATAACAAAGGTAAATCATGTTCGTTGATAGTGTACAGTTAAATGTAAAAGCAGGTAATGGCGGTGCTGGTTGTGTGTCATTTAGGCGAGAGAAGCATGTTATCATGGGTGGTCCTGATGGTGGAGATGGAGGAAAGGGCGGAAGCATCTTTTTTAGAGTAGATAAAAACACGCATACTCTATCTCACTTTAGAGGCTTAGGAAACCTAAAAGCCAAAAATGGCGAACCAGGAATGGCAAGAAAGCGCTATGGCAAATATGGAGAATCTCTTGAAGTAGTTGTGCCTCCTGGAACTCAAGTAATAGACAGTGAGAGTGGAGATATACTTTTTGATTTGGTTGAAGATGGGCAAAAAATCCTCTTTATAGAAGGCGGAAAAGGTGGACTTGGCAATGTTCACTTTAAGGGTCCCACAAACCAAAGACCAGGTTATGCTCAACCAGGACTTGTTGGCGACAATAAAGACATAAAGCTAGAGTTAAAACTGATAGCAGATGTTGGTCTTGTAGGCTTTCCAAATGTTGGAAAATCAACTCTTATCTCAGTTTTGTCAAATGCAGAACCTGAAATCGCCAACTATGAGTTTACAACTTTGACCCCAAAGCTTGGAGTGGTTGAAACTGACAATTTTCAATCTTTCGTTATGGCTGATATACCCGGCATCATCGAAGGTGCGAGTGATGGAAGAGGGCTTGGGCTTGACTTTTTAAGACATATCGAAAGAACTAAATTTTTACTTTTTATGATAGATATTGCAAACTATAGAAGTCTTGAAGAGCAGTATGAAACTTTAAAAAAAGAGATAAAAAACTTCTCTGAAACCCTCTCACAAAATGGATATGCAATCGTACTTACAAGAAGTGATGCCTTAACGCAAGAAGAGGTAGAGCTAAAATCAAAAGAGTTTATAGATTCGATAGGATTAAAAACAAATAAAAATGGAAAGCACTTTGGATTTGAAGATGATATGCCTGCATTTTGTCAAGATATAAAGGGATATGATGGTTATGATAGAGAATTGCCATATTTTGTTATGCCTTTCTCTTCGATATCAAGAAAAAACCTAGAAGCTATAAAGTACGCACTTTTGAGTGCAGTTGGCGAGACGAGAAAAGTGGAAGAGTAGCATGCGTGTAGTTATAAAAGTAGGAAGTCATGTTTTAAGTGAACAAAATCGCATAGAAAAATCAAGAATGTCAAATCTTGTAGAGTTTCTAGTGGAGCTTATGCAAAAACATGAAGTTATACTAGTAAGTTCGGCTGCAGTAGCTGCTGGATACTCAAAACTAAAACTAGATAAAAAATTACTTTCAAATAGACAGGCAATAGCAGCAGTTGGACAGCCTCACCTGATTGAACTTTACAATAAAAGCTTAGCAAAATTTGATAAAATCGGTGCACAGATTCTTTTAACAGCAGATGATTTTGACTCAAGAATGAGAACACAAAATGCAAAAACTACAGTTGAAACTCTTATAAAACATAGCGTTCTTCCGATTATCAATGAAAATGATGCAACAGCGATAGAGGAGTTGGTATTTGGTGACAATGACCAGCTTTCTGCTCATGTTGCTTTTTATTTTGATGCTGATTTACTTGTTATACTCTCTGATATAGATGGATATTATGATAAAGACCCAAACAAGTATAGTGCTGCGGTTATGAAAAAAATTGTTAGTAAAATTGACAAAGAAGAGTTGAAATTGCCTCAAAATGTAGGAAGTGAATTTGCAACAGGTGGCATAGTGACTAAGCTAAAATCAGCAGATTTTTTGCTAAAAAGAGATAAAGATATGTTTATGTGCAGTGGATTTGACTTGAGTGATGCTAAGAGCTTTTTGATTGATGGAGTTCATAAAGGCGGAACGCTTTTTACGAAGGAATAAAATGAAAATTGTATTTATGGGAACTCCAGACTATGCAACTAGGATACTTCAAGAGCTTCTTACTCATAGAGATATTGAAGTTCCCCTCTTGGTGACTCAGCCAGATAAGCCAGTAGGAAGAAAGCAGTTATTGACGCCTCCTCATGCTAAAAAGTATGTTTTAGATAACTCTATACAAATAGAAATTTATCAGCCAAAAACTCTTAAGAGTAAAGATGCTTTTGTAAAGATAAACTCTTTTAAGCCAGATTTTATAGTTGTTGCTGCTTATGGGCAGATACTACCGCTTGATATACTAGGTATCGCTCCTTGTATCAATCTTCATGCTTCTTTGCTTCCGCAGTACAGGGGAGCAAGCCCAATCCAATCATCTTTGTTGAACAAGGATGAGTTCGCAGGCGTTACATCAATGTTGATGGAAGAGGGGCTTGATACTGGCGATATATTGGGCTTTTCTTACTTTAAGCTTGATGAGCATATAAGGGCAGGTAAGCTTTTTGAAAAGCTTTCAGATATAGCTGCCAAATTGACTATAAAAACCCTTAAAAATTTCTCTACTATAGAGCCAGTTAGACAGACAGGCGTTGATAAATCTTATGCTACAAAAATCAAAAAATCAGATGGCTTAGTCTGCTTTTCAAAGCAGAGTGCAAGTGAAATCTATACAAAATTTAGAGCTTATGATCCATGGCCAGGTATATTTTTAGACTCAGGTTTAAAATTAAAAGATATAGAGATATATGATGATGTGGTTTATAAAAAATCAAACGAGATAATTAAAATAGATAATTGTGTAGTGCTTACATGTAAGGAGGGTAGCTTAAGGCTAAAATCTCTTCAACCACCTTCAAAAAAACAGATGAGTGCGAGTGATTATATAAGAGGAAAAAGGTTAGGGCTTGGAAATTCAGTGGTTTAAACATCTTCCTTCCACTCATAAGTATCTTGTACAGATGATAAAAGATGGCGAAATCATACCTCCTTTTGCAGTTCTTGCAGACTTTCAAAGTGATGGGGTAGGAAGTAGAGGTAATAGTTGGGAAGGAGAAGAGGGTAATCTATATTTCTCGTTTTGTGTAAAAGAGAAACACTTAGTAAAAGATTTGAAATTAGAGTCAATTTCTATTTATTTTACATACTTGATGAAGGAAGTTTTGTATGAGCTAGGTTCGACAACATGGATAAAGTGGCCGAATGATTTTTATATAAAAAATTCTAAAATAGGCGGTACCATAACTACAAAGATAAGAGAGACTATTGTAGGCTCAATTGGCATCAATATACTCCATGCACCAGAGCAATTCGCAACTTTGGATATACAAATATCATCTCAAAAGCTAGCTGAACTTTTTCTAGAAAAGCTTGAAGAAAAAATCTCATGGAAGAATGTTTTTAGTAAATATAAGATAGAATTCCAAAAGAGTTTTGATTTTACCTTCCACTTGGACGGTAAGAAAAAATCATTAGCAGATGCTAAGCTTCTAGATGATGGCTCTATCGAGATAGAAAACAAACGGGTATATAGCTTGAGATGAAATGATAAGCGTTTCATTTCTAAACTTTTAGGGCAAAAGGAGATATTTTAAGTGTGTGAAGTTATAGCAATAGCAAACCAAAAGGGTGGAGTGGGCAAAACAACAACAGCTGTAAATTTAGCTGCTTCCCTTGCGGTTGCTGAAAAAAAAGTATTATTGATTGATATCGATCCTCAATCAAACGCAACAACAGGTTTAGGTATCCATAGAAGCGATTATGAGTACAATATATATCATGTTTTAATAGGAAGAAAAAAACTTTCACAAGTTATATTAGAAACCTCACTTCCAACTCTTCATTTAGCGCCCTCAAATATTGGCTTAGTTGGTGTTGAGAAAGAGTTTTATGATGCAAAAACAAAAGGCAGAGAACTAATCTTAAAAACAAAAATAGCAGAGATAAAAGAACAATACGACTATATCATCATAGATTCACCTCCTGCTTTAGGGAGTATTACAATTAATGCTCTTAGTGCTGCAAACTCTGTTATTATCCCGATCCAGTGCGAGTTTTTTGCACTAGATGGTTTGGCACAACTTCTAAATACCGTAAAACTTATAAAAAGAACAATAAATCCAAAGCTGGAGATAAAAGGTTTTTTGCCTACGATGTTTAGTACTCAAAACAACTTGTCTAAGCAAGTTTTTGCAGACTTGAAGCAGCATTTTAAAAATAAACTATTTGCAGATAAAGAGTCTTCTGATTTTGTTGTTATTCCAAGAAATATAAAGCTAGCAGAATCTCCAAGTTTTGGAAAACCAATCATACTTTATGATATTCGGTCACCTGGGTCAAAAGCGTACCAAAATCTAGCAAATTCAATATTGGCTAGCTAGTTATGGCAGTAAAGAGAGCTTTAGGGCGTGGCTTAGGATCTATTCTTGATGATGTTGAAAATGCGTATAGTAGGGACTTAAGTAGCTCTCAAGACTTGGTTAGAGATATTGATGTTAGTAGAATTTCCCCAAATCCATATCAGCCTAGAAAATATTTTAATGAGAAAGCAATTCAAGAACTCGGAGAGTCTATAAAAAAGCATGGACTTCTTCAGCCTATAATTGTTGTTAAAAAAGATGATGATTATATGCTTCTTGCAGGCGAGAGAAGACTTCGAGCAAGTAAAGATGCAGGACTTAAAACTATTCGTGCCATAGTTGCGGATATTGAGTCAGAAAATCTAAGAGAGTTAGCTCTTATAGAAAATATTCAAAGAGAAGATTTAAACCCAATTGAACTTGCTGCCGCCTATAAGGAATTGATAGGAGAATATAATATAACTCAAGAGGAGCTTTCGCAAATCATAAAAAAAAGCAGAACTCAAATAACAAATACTTTAAGACTTTTAGCTTTAAAACAAAAAACAAAAAATTTACTTATTCAGGGAGAGTTGTCCCAAGGTCATGCGAAAATTTTAGTAGGATTGGAAAGTGCAGATGAAGAGACAATAGTAAATACTATAATAGGTCAAAAATTAAGCGTAAGAGAGACAGAACAGCTTGTGAAAAAACTAAAAAACACAGGCGAAAAAGATTTAAAACCAAAAACTAAAAAAACAGCTGAAGTTTTAGAGTTTAAAAAACTTGAAAAAGTATTAAATAGTTTTGGCTTAAAGACCAAAACAAAAAATTCTACTATAGAAATAGAATTTAAAAATAATGAATCTATTGTTGCTTTTCTAAAGAAAATAGAATAATTTATAAAATTTAATAAACATTTTTATATACTTATGTTAAAATCCGCACAATTTTAGTTACATCTGTTTACATTTGTAGTTAAATTGAGTAGTGATAACTAGTTAAAGGAGCAAATATATGTTGGACATTAGCCCGATAATTTTGCTGGTGACTGTGATTGTATTTTTTGGCTTGTTAATAATTCTTAACAAGATGCTTTATCGTCCTCTTCTTGAGTTTATTGAGAAAAGAAACGATTTGATTGAGCGTGATTTGAAAAATGCAGGCAAAAATGCCAGTGATGTCGAGTCTTACTATAAAGAGGCTGATCAGATTATCCTTGCAGCGAAGGCTGAAGCAGAGAAGATTAGAGAAGTAGCTTTAGGTGAGGCTAAAGAGGTTGCCGCTAAGAGGGTTGAGCAAAAACAGAGCGAACTTGCAGAAGAGTACGCTATATTTTTGAAAGACTTAGGCACGGATAGAATAGAGTTTAAGGAAAGTTTGAGTGCAAACATACCTCTTTTTAGAGATAGCATCAAACTAAAACTTGGCAATATATAGGAGGGTTGGATGAAATTGAGATATATATTACTTCTGCTATCGCCAACGCTACTTCTGGCAGCTGGAGGTTTTGAGGGGACTGATATAGTTCCTAGAACTATAAACTTTGTTATATTTGCTAGTATTCTTTACTATCTATTAGCGGATACCATTAAGGGAATGTATAAAGGAAGAATAACAGGCATTGCTGATAGACTAGATTCAATACAGATTAAAGTAAAAGAGTCAGTTGATGCAAAAAAGAGAGCTCAAGAAAAAGTAGAAGAAGCAAAAGTAAATGCGAAAGCTTTGATTGAGAATTCTAAAAAAGAGGCACAGATGCTTGTAGAAAAAGTCTTAAGTGATAATAGTAAGGAGCTTTTGAATTTGGAAAAAGTGTTTAGAGATAAAACTGACATAGAGACGCGCAAGATGAGAAGAGATGTTGTTATGGGTGTTTTAGATCAGATTTTTGATAAGGACTCTATCTCTTTAGATAAAAAAGAGCTTGTTGAAATTGTCATGAAGAAGGTGGCATAATGAAAAGAGTGATTGCAAAAAAGTATGTAAATGCTTTGATGAAAAGTTGTAATGACTCTGAGATAACTTCGATTGAAAAGTCAATTAATGATATCTCAAATGCTTTCTCATCTACAAAGTTTAACAACATAATACTTTCGCCAGATTTAAGCTGTGATGAAAAAGAGAAATTTGTTTTATCGCTCGTAGAAAATTCTAATGTAAAAATTAGTAATTTAATAAAATTATTGACACTAAATGATCGCTTACCTTTGATACCAGTAATAGCAAAAGAGTTAAAGTATCAGATTTCATTGAAGAATAACTCTTACGAAGGCGAGATTATAAGCAACTTTAAAATAGGCAAAGAGCATATTGTTGAATTAGAAGCTAACTTTAGCAAAAAGTTTAATGCTGATATAAAGTTAAAAGCAATAGTGAGTGATTATCCTGGAGTAAAAATTCAGCTAGATGACTTGGGAGCAGAAGTTAGTTTTTCACTAGATAGACTAAAATCTCAAATGGTAGAGCATATTTTAAAAGCAGTATAGATTAAAGCACTCTTGCCAAAGGCAAGGCTTTATTGAGAGGAATTCAACTTGAGCTTGATTGAGTTGAAGGAAAAATTAAACAGTACAAGGAGCAATTGTGGGAGCAAAAATGAAAGCTGACGAAATCAGTTCAATCATTAAAGAACGCATTGAAAATTTTGAATTAAATGTTGATATAGAAGAGACGGGAAAAGTTATCTCAGCAGCAGATGGTGTTGCAAATGTTTATGGATTAAACAATGTAATGGCAGGAGAGATGGTAGAATTTGAAAATGGCGAGAGAGGAATGGCACTAAACTTGGAAGAGTCAAGTGTAGGTGTCGTTATTCTTGGTAGCGGAAAAGGCATCAAAGAAGGTACTTCGGTAAAAAGACTTGCAAGACTGCTTCGTGTCCCTGTTGGTGATGCCTTGATAGGAAGAGTTGTAAACTCTTTGGGTGACCCAATAGACGGAAAAGGTCCAGTTGAAGCGACTGAATCAAGATTTGTTGAAGAAAAAGCGCACGGTATTATGGCAAGAAAATCAGTTCATGAGCCACTTCAAACTGGAATTAAAGCCATTGATGCACTAGTTCCAATTGGAAGAGGGCAAAGAGAGCTTATCATCGGTGATAGACAAACTGGTAAAACAACAGTTGCGGTTGATACAATCATAAACCAAAAAGGTCAAGATGTTGTATGTATATATGTCGCAATTGGTCAAAAGCAATCAACAATTGCACAAGTTGTGAAAAAACTTGAAGAGCATGGAGCGATGGAATATACTATCATCGTAAGTGCTAGTGCTTCTGATTCAGCTGCACTACAATACCTTGCTCCTTATGCCGGTGTTGCTATGGGTGAGTATTTTAGAGATAACTCTCGTCATGGTCTTATAGTTTATGATGATCTCTCTAAGCATGCTGTTGCATATCGAGAGATGTCACTTATTCTTCGTCGTCCTCCAGGTCGTGAAGCATATCCTGGGGATGTTTTTTATCTTCACTCAAGACTTCTTGAGAGAGCTGCAAAGGTAAATGATGAGTTAGGTGCTGGTTCACTTACTGCACTTCCTATCATCGAGACACAAGCAGGAGATGTTTCTGCATATATCCCGACAAATGTAATCTCTATTACTGATGGTCAGATATTTTTGGAGTCAGATCTTTTTAACTCAGGTATTCGCCCAGCTATCAATGTTGGTCTTTCTGTATCTCGTGTTGGTGGAGCTGCTCAGATCAAGGCAACTAAACAAGTAGCTGGAACTCTAAGACTTGACCTTGCTCAGTATCGTGAGCTTCAAGCATTTGCACAATTTGCAAGTGATTTGGATGAGTCAAGTAGAAGACAACTTGAACGAGGCGAGAGAATGGTTGAGATTTTAAAACAAGCTCAGTATGCTCCTTTGCCAGTTGAAAAGCAAGTTGCTATCATATATGCTGGAGCAAGAGGCTTTCTTGACGATATTGATGCTGCAGATGTTACTCGTTTTGAAGCAGAGCTATATCCGTTTGTAGAGGCTAAGTATCCAGAGATTCTTGAGCAAATTAGAAGCAAAGGTAAGCTAGATAAAGAGGTCGAAGATTTGCTAGCAAAAGCACTGAATGAGTTTAAAGCAACTTTTGCAGTAAAGTAGGGGATGGATAATGCCGAACCTTAAAGAGATAAAAAGACAAATCAAGAGTGTTGAAAACACTAGAAAAACAACAAAGGCTATGAACCTTGTTTCAACTGCGAAGTTAAACCGTGCAAAGTTGGTAGCTCAGCAGTCAAGAGTTTATGCAGATAAAATCAATGAGGTTCTCTCTGAGATATCTTATAAGATAAATCAGTATAAGGTTGGCGGTGCCGAGAGTCGTTTTTTTAGTGAAATCGATAATCCTAAAAAAGTAGATATTGTTTTTGTTACAGCCGATAAAGGACTATGTGGTGGTTTTAATATTCATACTATTAAAGAAGTCAATAAGCTTTTAGAAGAGTACAAAGAGGCAAAAGTTAAAGTCCGTTTAAGATGTGTTGGAAAAAAAGGCATAGCTTTTTTCAAATTTCAAGATATTGAGCTACATTCAACTTATGCGGGAGTTAGTTCAGCTCCAACTTACGAGAAAGCTCAAGAGATAATATCTGAAGCGATTGATGATTTTATATCTGGTGCAACTGATAAAATTATACTAATACATAATGGTTATCTAAATATGATTTCTCAAGAACTAAAAGTTAATTATATTGTTCCAATAGAAATTCCAAGTGATTATGAGTCTGAATCAGACTCTCTTATGGAGCTTGAGCCAGAAGAAGATGAGACGATTTTAGAGTCTTTAATAAAGAAATATTTTGAGTATAATATGTACTATTCGCTGATTGATTCTTTGGCGGCTGAGCATAGTGCAAGGATGCAAGCTATGGAAAATGCAACCAAGAATGCAACAGAGAGAGTAGATAAATTAACATTAGCTTATAATAAAGCTAGGCAAGAAAACATCACTACTGAGTTAATCGAAATAATCAGTGGTGTTGAGTCAATGAAATAATGTATTTGGTAAAAATAAAGGAGAGTATTTTATGAATGGAATAATTAGCCAGATTATGGGTCCTGTTGTCGATGTAGATTTTGACGGCTACCTTCCTGAGATCAATGAAGCTATTGTAGTTAACTATGAAGTAGAAGGCGTAGCAACTAAGCTAGTGCTTGAGGTTGCGGCGCATCTTGGTGATAATCGTGTTAGAACGATTGCTATGGATATGAGCGAGGGTTTAACTCGTGGAATTACAGCCATTGCACAAGGCGGACCTATTAAAGTTCCAGTAGGAAAAGAAGTTTTAGGTAGAATTTTTAATGTTATAGGCGATGTGATTGATGAGGGCGAGGCAGTAACGCCAACTGAAACTTGGTCAATACATAGAGATCCCCCACCATTTGAAGAGCAAAGCACTAAAAGTGAGATTTTTGAGACTGGTATCAAAGTAGTTGACTTGCTTGCTCCTTATGCAAAAGGTGGTAAAGTTGGACTCTTTGGTGGTGCTGGTGTTGGTAAAACAGTTATTATTATGGAGCTTATTCACAATGTTGCATTTAAGCATAGCGGTTACTCAGTTTTTGCTGGTGTTGGAGAGAGAACTCGTGAAGGAAATGACCTTTATCATGAGATGAAAGACTCAAATGTACTTGACAAAGTTGCACTATGTTATGGTCAGATGAGTGAGCCTCCAGGAGCTAGAAATCGTATTGCTCTAACAGGTCTTACCATGGCTGAGTACTTTAGAGACGAGATGGGACTTGATGTTCTTATGTTTATCGATAACATTTTTAGATTTTCTCAAAGTGGAGCTGAGATGTCTGCTTTACTTGGACGAATCCCTTCAGCTGTTGGATATCAGCCAACACTTGCAAGTGAAATGGGTCAGTTTCAAGAGAGAATTACATCAACTAAAAAAGGCTCAATCACTTCTGTGCAGGCAGTATATGTTCCTGCGGATGATTTAACAGATCCTGCTCCAGCAGCAGTTTTCTCGCACCTTGATGCAACAACAGTTCTTAACCGTGCTATCGCTGAAAAAGGTATCTATCCAGCTGTTGATCCACTTGATTCAAGCTCTCGTATGCTTGATCCTCAAATCATTGGTAATGAACACTATGCTGTGGCTCGTGATGTTCAAGCTGCTCTTCAAAAGTATAAAGATCTTCAAGACATCATCGCTATTTTAGGTATGGACGAGCTTAGTGAAGGGGATAAAGTTGTAGTTGATAGAGCTAGAAAGATAGAGAGATTTCTTTCTCAACCATTCTTTGTTGCAGAAGTATTTACAGGAAGTCCTGGTAAGTATGTAAGTCTTGAAGAGTCAATTTCAGGATTTAAAGGTATCTTAGATGGTAAGTATGATGATCTCCCAGAAGCTGCTTTTTATATGGTAGGCGGGATTGAAGATGTTGTGGCAAAAGCAGAAAAACTTAGAAGTGCGAAATAAAAAAGAATCTTCCCAAGAGAGTGAAAGCTTTAGTGAGAGGAATTTAGCTTGGGCTTGGCTCAAGCTAAAGGAGAAATAAAATGGACATGTTAAAATTGGAAATCGTAACTCCTGAAGGAGAAATATTTTCTAAAGATGTAAGAAATGTAACTCTTCCAGGCAGTGAAGGTGAGTTTGGAGTATATCCAGGTCACGCAGTACTAGTCTCTTTGTTACAAGCTGGAGTTATTGATATAGAGCTCAGCGATGGAAAACATGAAGTTGTAGCCATCAACTGGGGACACGCAAAAATAGATGAAACTTCAGTAACAATCTTAGCTGATGGAGCTGTTGCAATTGGCGGAAACAATGAGAATTCTATTGCGGCTTCTTTAGAAAAAGCTAAAAAACTTATAGAGAGTATAAGCGATACAGATGTTGCTGTTATCACGGCAACTGCTAAGCTCGACTCTATGGTAAGAGCAGGGAGATAGCTTAATAGATGGAAGGCGTAGATATACTTTTAAACTACCTCAGTAGAAGTAGTTTTGTTACTTTTTTTGTAATAGGCTGGTTATCAATATATATAGTGATAACTTTTGGAGTGCTTTTTTCTAGGTATTTTTATCTTTCATCTTGGCTAGAGCGAGAAAAAAATTCGTTAGAATCCATGCTTATTGGTGCAAAAACTGTTAGAGATGACTCTATATTGAAAAAATTCTCAAATCATGGTGAGGTAAACGAGAGATTGCTAAATGTATGCAAAAGCATAGCAGAGAAAAAAGCAACTGAAGGATTGTGGATGCTTTCAGCCATAGCATCCACTTCTCCGTTTATCGGTCTATTTGGGACTGTTGTATCTATACTTGAAACATTTTCTAAACTTGGCGGTGCTGGGGGTGGTGGCTCACTGAGCGCTATAGCTCCTGCTATTAGCGAAGCTTTGATTGTGACTGGGGCTGGTATATTTGTTGCAATTCCTGCATATACGGCTCACCTTTTTATAAAAAGAAAAGCTTATGAGACTGTAACTTACATACACAGAGAGTCAGAACTGCTACTCTCAATCGCTCAAAAAGAGAGTAAAAATGTATGATTGGGAAAATAATCCTGATCTAAATGTAACGCCCATAGTGGATGTTATGCTTGTTTTACTCGCGGTTCTTATGGTTACCGCTCCAACAGTTGTTTATGAAGAGTTGATCAATCTTCCAGATGGAACAAAGTCGCAGGTAGTGCAACATACTCCAGAGATTGAGCTTAGAATAACTAAAGATAGAAAAGTTTTTCTTAAAAATGATAGCTTCTCTATGGCTGAATTTCCAGATAATTTTGTTTTGATTAGTCAAAAATACTCACTTGATAAGACAGTTGTTTATATAAAAGCAGATGAAGCATTAGAATATAGAGATGTAATGTTTGTTTTAAAGAGTGTAAAAGATGTAGGATTTACAAAAGTTTCACTCGTTACAAGTGGATGAAAGTGTGCCTAGTACTCTAAACTACTCTATTGTTGGCTGGACACTCTCAGTTGTAATCTATATATCGATTGTAATAACAAGTGCTTATATATTGCAATCTCACAATGCAAAAACCGTAAAATATACAGCTGTTAAGAAAAACCTCCTTAATGTCACTCTTGTTGATAGAAAAGAGAAGAAAATAGTTCAAAATAAAAAAAAGAGAGTTGTTGAGAAAAAATCAACAGTTACTAAGCCAAAACCAACTCCTAAAAAGAAAACTATAAGAGCAAAAGAGGCTAAAACAAAGCCAGATTTTAAAAAATTATTTAGTAAAATTGATTTGAGTGATATACCAAAAGATAGTTCAAAAAGAGAGAAAAAAGCAAGGCAAAAGGTTGTCAAGAAAGAGATTGTAAAGAGCGATAAAGCCAATAAAATTACAAAAACATTAGAATTTGAAGAGCAAGAAAGTCTAATCACAACTCAGAAAGATGGAGTTTATGATGAATTTCGTGGTAAAATATCAGATATTTTAGATTTAAAATGGCAAGAAACGATCGATACTGTCTCTGGAAGTACTGCAGAAGTAATAATAGGTATTGATAAACTAGGAAATTTTAGTTATAAAATAGATACTTTATCCTATAATAATGCATTTAATGCAAAACTTCGCGATTTTTTAGAAGAGATGCAAGATGAAGAGTTCCCTCCTTTTAAAGAAGGTGAGATATTTAGAATGAAAGTAATCTTTAAAGATATATTGGAGTAAACATGATTAAAAAGATATTTGTATACCTTGTACTTACATGCTCATTATTGGCATACGATGCTACAGTAGAGATAGTTAAAAAGATGGATAGGCTGCCAAAGATTGCAGTTCAAGATGCTAGCCTAAGTAGCGTAGATAAGGAGTTTAGAAAAAAGTTTTTTAAGCTTTTGATTGGCGATTTGAGAGCTTCTAGTCATTTTGATGTTGTTGATGAGTATTTGACTAGCTCTTACGAGGGAACACTTAATGAAAACTTTCTTAGTGACTTAAAGTTAGATCTGATACTTAGGTTTAGTGTTGATTATGAATCAGATGGAGCAATCATCGCTCAGGTAAAAGTTATCAATGCAAAAAATGGGCAAGTTGATACCGAAAAGACTTATAAGATATCAAAAAAGAGTAGATATCCATTTTTGGCACATAAGATTATAGTTGAGCTCAATGAAAAAATAGGAGCTCCTAGTGTCGCATGGATGGAGCAATTTGTAATTTTTGCAAAATATACTGATAGTAAAAAAAGTGAGATAGTTATATCGGATTATACTTTGAGTTTTCAAAAAACCATTGTTAAGGGTGGACTAAATATATTTCCAAAGTGGGCAAACAAAGCTCAAACTGCTTTTTACTATACTTCTTACAATGGAGCTATGCCAACGCTCTATAGAGTTGATGTTAGAACTGGTAAAAGAAAAAAAATACTCTCAAGTGAAGGCATGTTGATATGCTCTGATGTATCAAGTGATGAGACTAAATTACTCTTAACAATGGCTCCAAATGATCAAGCTGATATCTACATGTACGACATCAACACAAAACATCTAGAAAGAATAACGACATATAGTGGCATAGATGTAAATCCTGGATTTATAGATAATGATAAACGCATAGTATTTGTTTCAGATAGGTTGGGTTATCCAAATATATTTGCAAAAACAATAGGAAGTAAAAATGTAGAGCAATTGGTATTTCATGGCAAAAACAATAACTCTGTCTCAGCCTTTGATAACTATATAGTCTATTCTAGCCGTGAAAAAGCAAGTGAATTCGGTTCAAAAACATTTAATCTGTATCTTATCTCAACTAAAACAGATTATATTCGTCAACTTACAGCAACGGGAAAAAATTTATTTCCAAGATTTGCAGATGATAGTGAAACGATATTGTTCATAAAATACTATGAAAATCAAAGTGCTTTGGGAGTAATTCGTCTAAATGCCAATAAAGCTTACCATTTTCCACTAAAAATTGGCAAAATACAATCTATAGATTGGTAGTTTAAGAAAAATATGATAAAATAGACTAAATTTAAATTGAAAAGGGGAAAAGATGAAATTATTGATAGCAAGTTTGACTTTAGCTATGTTGATATTTACAGGATGTAGCCAGAAGAACCCAGATGTGGATATGACTGGGAAAGATGGAAAATCTACTGAGGTAGCTAAAGACATGTCAGCTGATAAGAAAGCAGATAATCTTACTGGTATGGACGCATTAGATGGAACTTCAACAGATGTAGCAAAAGATATGGCTACAGATGCAGATGCAATAGCTGCGACAATAGCTGCTTTAGAGAGTAGTATAAATAAAAT
>CAYOWG010000008.1:19632-21446 GCA_964407605.1 uncultured Sulfurospirillum sp.
AATAAAATATATTTTGATTTTGACAAGTTCAATATCCGTGCAGATATGGAACCAAAAATCAAGTCTAATGCAAGACTATTGAATTCAATGAATGCTAGAGATTTTTCTATTAAGATAGAGGGAAATAGTGATGAGTGGGGTACTGATGAGTACAACTATGCATTGGCTCTAAAAAGAGCAAAAAGCGTTAAAAATGCTATAGTTTCTTATGGTGTAGATGAAAGTCGAATTATACTAGTAAGTTTTGGCGAGAGCAATCCTGCTGTCAATGAAAGCAATAGGGCTGCTTGGGCCTTAAATAGAAGAGTAGAATTTAAACTTCTACCATAGTAAATAATTTTGATTAAAAAAGTTATTATTATTTGGCTAACAGCGACTTTTTCGCTCTTAGCCAATGAACCCTCAGTATTTGGTGCAGGTAATCTAGATAGTGCTGAGCCTTATGGTTTAACTTCAAGTGAAAAACATATAATCAAAAATAGAGATAAAGTAAAAGAATTGTCAAGTAGTATCGCTAGTATAAAGAGGCAACTTTCTGAGGTAGATGAAAGCAATGAGGGTTTACGCTCAGTAATGGGTGGATTTGGCTCAAAAATTGCCAAAATAGACAATAAGATAAGAGCCTTAGAAGAGAAATCTACCAAAAAAGATAAAGCCATGGCTGCACTTCATAAAGAAATAGTAGAACTAAAAACTTATGTTAATGAAAGCAGAACTCTGCAAGATAAAAACCAAGAGAGAATAAAACTTGTTTTAGGAGAGTTAGGTTCACTAATAGACTCAATAAACAATAATTATGTTTCAAAAGAATCATTTTCTAAACTAGAAGCAAAAGTGGATGATTTATTAAGAGCAAAAGTTGCCTTAAAAAAATCAAGTAAAAGCAGCGCAACTCTTCTGAAAGAGGGCACGGCACTGTTCAACAAAAAATCTTATGAAGAAGCAAAGCCAATATTTGTAGAATTGTTGAAAAGAAATTTTAAACCAGCTAGAAGTAATTTCTTTTTAGGTGAAATTGCTTATTTTAAAAAGCAATACAAAAGAGCAATTGAGCATTATAAGAAGAGCATCTCTCTTTACGATAAGGCCGACTATATGCCGACACTTCTTTATCATACTGGTATATCGTTTAGCAAGCTAAATAAGACCAAACAAGCTAAGCAGTTCTTTGATGCCTTAAAACAAGGCTATCCAAACTCCAAAGAGGCTAAATCTCTTAACTAAGATATAATAAATTCCTATTATGATATAATTTTTTTTAAAACAAGGAGAATTAATGGCAATAAATGAAAACCAAGTTGTTTCGATCAGATACGAGCTGAAAGATGCTTCTAGCGGAGAGGTGTTAGATAGTAATCTTGATGCTGAACTACTAACATTTATCGTAGGAAAGGGGCAAATTATCCCTGGACTTGAGAATGAGATAAAGAATTTATCTCAAGGCGATAGTGCGGATATCGAGATAGCTGCAAAAGATGCTTATGGTGAGTATGATGAATCTGCTGTTCAATCACTGCCTAAAGAACAATTTGCAGGATTAGAGCTTACTGAAGGCATGAGCCTTTATGGTCAAGGCGAAGATGGACAAACTAAGCAAGTAGTTGTGAAAAGCTTTGATGATGAGAATGTAAATGTTGATTTTAATCATCCTCTAGCTGGTAAAGCCCTTCTTTTTGCAATTAGCATAAGCGAAGTTCGCTCAGCTACTGAAGAAGAATTAGCAAATGGATTTGTTGGTGCCCCTGCAGGTGGTGGATGTGGATGCGGAACAGGTGGCAGTTGTCACACTACAGAAGAGAAAAAAGAAGCAAAAA
>CAYOWG010000009.1:0-20438 GCA_964407605.1 uncultured Sulfurospirillum sp.
AGCTGGATATCGCAAGAAGTCACGGAGACTTAAAAGAAAACGCAGAGTATCATGCAGCAAGAGAGAAACTGAGGTTTATCGATGGGAGAATCGCTGAGCTTGGAGAGTTGTTAGCAAACTCTCAAGTGGTTGATCCCTCTTCTTATGCACACGAGAGAGTGCGATTTGGCTCGACTGTAAAGCTTGAAGATATTGAGAACGAAGAAGAGGTAACCTATACCATAGTCGGACAAATTGAAAGTAGTCCTGAGCGAGGGCTTATCTCTTTCAATACTCCTCTAGCTCGTGGGCTTATGGGAAAGCAAGAGGGAGATGAGGTGGAGATAACTCTTCCTGTTGGTAAAAAAGAGTTTGAGATACTTAGTGTGGAGTATAAAACGATAGAGTTTAGTAATGACTAGAGTGGCTGTTGTTGGGGCTAGCGGCTATACTGGCTTGGAACTAGTCAAGATACTTCACGCTCATCCAAAGTTTGAGATAACTTATGTGGGGACTTCTATGGGTGGAGAGAAACTAAGTGAACTTCATCCTAGTCTTAAAGATATAGTTGAGTTTGATGTGCAAAAGAGTGACGCAAAAGAGATTGCAAGAGAAGCTGATTTGGCATTTTTAGCACTTCCTCATAAGGCAGCTATGGGCTTTGCAAAAGAGCTTTTATCTCTACGAGTAAAGGTTGTGGATTTGTCTGCGGATTATCGTTTGGAGCTTGAGACTTATGAGGAGTTTTATTGTCCGCATGAGGATAAAGAGAATCTAAAAGAGGCGGTTTATGGTCTTCCTGAGATAAATAGGGAGAAGATAAAAAAGAGCTCTTTAGTTGCAAATCCTGGTTGCTATCCAACGGCTACTATCTTAGGGCTTCTGCCTTTTGTGAAGCATATAGATGAGAATTGTCCTATCTTTATAGACGCAAAGAGCGGTCTTAGTGGGGCTGGAAAAAAAGTGAGTGATTTAACACAATTTGTAAATATAAATGAAAATATGTTTGCCTACAATCCCTTCAATCACAGGCATTCCCCTGAGATAAAGGAGAAATTAAAACTTTTTGCAGGCAAAGATTTTGAAGTCAATTTTGTACCCCATCTTATACCTATAACAAGAGGAGAGTTAATCAGTACTTATCTTAAACTAAATAGCAAGATAGATGCAAAAGAGATACTAGGAGAGTTTTATAAAGATGAAAAGTTTGTGCGAATTAGAGAGAATCCTGTTGATCTAAAATCGACAGCAGGTACGAATTTTTGTGATATATTTGTAGCCCAAAAGGGGACTTCGCTTTTTATATCTTCAAGTGTAGACAATCTTCTTAGAGGCTCTTCTTCTCAAGCAGTAGCAAATGCAAACTTGATGTGCGGACATGATGAGAGCTTAGGAATCCCGATCTTTGCTTATGTGCCTTAAGATCAAAAACGGAGCCATCTTTATAGCTGATGCTCATGATGATAGCAAAAGAGATAATTTTTACCGTTTTTTAAAGGCAGTTGAAGCAGACAAAATCAAAACTCCGCAACTTTTTATAATGGGAGATATGTTTGATTTACTTGTTGGTGAAGTTAAGTA
Organism: uncultured Sulfurospirillum sp.; assembly: GCA_964407605.1. Lineage (GTDB taxonomy): Bacteria > Campylobacterota > Campylobacteria > Campylobacterales > Sulfurospirillaceae > Sulfurospirillum_A. Next base: position 1,561 of record CAYOWG010000009.1, read on the forward strand.
CGGTGTAAAAAAGTATCAAAAATATATAGACCTGATTGATAAAATAGCTCTACATGTAGAGGTTTTTTACTTTGAGGGAAATCATGACTTTGCTCTTGCAAAACTCTTTAAAAATGTAAAAGTTATACCGATACAACTCCAGCCACTCAAATATAAACTAAAAGACAACACTTCAGTATATCTCTCTCATGGGGATAAATATTGTGGGTTTGTGTATGCTTTTTATACCATGATAATTCGCTCAAAGATGCTTTTGAAACTACTCAATTTTATAGATGAAAAAAGAGATGGCAGTATCTCGAAAAAAATACAAAGCAATCAAACAAAAAAAGACCTTTGTAGAAAAATAGAGAATTTTGAGAGTCTTATAAGTGAAAAATTAGCAAACTACCAAGCAAAAAAAGACAGCTATATCGTCGAGGGGCACTATCATCAAAACTGTAGCTTTAGAAAAAATAGCATAAATTATATCAATCTTCCATCCTTTGCGTGTAATCAAAGTTATTTTATAGTAGAATGTTTTAGAGACAATAAATTTGCGCTAAGGAGCTGCAATGTTTGATGATAATGTTTTAAAAGTAGGTTCCAATGAGATGGAGCTGGTAGATTTTCGTATTCTTAAACAAGAAAAAGATAGGATTTATGAAGGGATATACGGAGTAAATGTAGCAAAAGTTAGGGAGATTATAAAGATTCCTAAGCTAACAGAGCTTCCTGGTGTTCCTGAGTATGTGGAGGGTATTTTTGATCTTCGCGGGGTTGTCATACCAGTGATTAATCTAGCCAAATGGATGGGGATAACAGAGCCACCAGAAGACAAGCTAAAGCCTAGAGTTGTTATAGCAGAGTTTAGTGATATTCTTATAGGATTTATCGTCCATGAAGCAAAAAGAATTAGAAGAATAAGCTGGAACGATATAGAGCCAGCATCTTTTGTAGCAGGCATGGGAGCTTTAGATAAATCCCAGATAACAGGAGTTACTAGGATAGAGAATGATGAAGTTCTTCTTATCTTAGACCTTGAGAGCGTTGTTCAGGAGCTAGGGATTTATCAGCCAAATGTAGAAGCTGACAACCAAATCATAGAGAAGATAGAGGGAACTGCTCTCATACTTGATGATAGTCCAACTGCAAGAAGATTGGTGCGTGATGCACTAGTCAAGATGGGTCTAAGAGTCGTTGAGGCAAAAGATGGCGTTGAAGGCATGCAGAAGATGGAAGAGCTTTATGAGGCATACGGTAAAGATCTTAAAAAAGAGTTAAGAATCATCATATCTGATGTTGAGATGCCAAAGATGGATGGATTTCACTTTGCAGCCAATATCAAAGAAGATGAGAGATTTGAAGGTATTCCTATAGTTTTCAACTCTTCTATCAGCGACCACTTTAGTGAACTAAGAGGGAAAGAGGCGGGCGCAGATGCCTATCTAACAAAATTTGATGCACCGATTTTTTATAAAGAGATTTCTAAAGTAATACAATCGTATGTAGAAACTAAATAAGGGAAAAACGATGGATGAAATGCAAGAAATTTTAGAAGATTTTTTGGTCGAAGCGTTTGAACTTATCGAACAGCTTGATCAAGATTTGGTAGAACTAGACACTAGGCCAGAAGATTTGGAACTTTTAAATAGTATATTTAGGGTGGCCCATACTATAAAAGGCTCATCATCATTTTTGAGTTTTGATGTACTTACTAAGCTCACTCATCACATGGAAGATGTTTTAAACAAGGCTAGAAAGGGCGAGCTTAAACTCAATGAAGGCATCATGGATGTTGTGTTGGAGTCGATTGATATGATGAAGACGCTTCTTTATTGCATAAGAGACCATGGCAATGATACTGAGACGGGTATAGATTTAGATGATATTATCAATCGTTTAGAGGCAGTTAGTGAGGGCAAAGAGGTACTTGAAGTAGCAGAAGAAGAGCCTGTACAAGAGGAAGTTGAGGTAGCAAAAGAAGAAGAAAAGAGCGATGAAGATTATGCTAGCATGAGTGATGATGAAGTTGAAGCTGAGATAGAGAGACTTTTGAGTGAAAAGAAAGCAGATGCTAAGAAAAAAAGAGCATCAAAAGAGAAGAAAGCTCCTAAGAAAGATACTCCAACTGCAGCAAAAGCCGTGAAAAAACCATCAGCTCCACCTGCAAAAAAACAAGCTTCCGTGCTAGAGCAGACTATAAGAGTGGAAGTTAGTAGACTAGATCATCTTATGAATCTAATCGGCGAGCTTGTTCTTGGCAAAAATAGACTTCTTAAGATATACGATGATGTTGAAGAGAGATATGAGGGAGAGAGATTTTTAGAGGAGCTAAACCAAGTAGTTTCGGCTATCTCGCTTGTTACAACAGACCTACAAATCGCAGTTATGAAGACAAGAATGCTTCCGATTGCAAAGGTATTCAATAAGTTCCCAAGAATGATAAGAGACCTTTCTCGTGAGTTAGGAAAAGGGATTGAGCTTAAAATCTCAGGAGAAGAGACTGAGCTTGATAAGTCAATCGTTGAAGAGATTGGGGATCCTTTGGTTCATATCATCAGAAACTCTTGTGATCATGGTATAGAAGATGGCGAGACTAGAGAGAAATGTGGCAAGGATAAAACTGGGATTATAGAGCTAAAAGCCTACAACGAGGGAAACTCTATCGTAATCGAGATTACTGATGACGGTAAGGGTCTAGACGCTGATATGCTTCGCTCAAAAGCGATAGAAAAAGGGATGATAAGCGAAAAAGAAGCGGATGTTATGAGTGACAAAGAAGCATTTGCTATTATCTTCAAGCCAGCTTTTTCTATGGCAGCACAAGTGACCAATGTAAGTGGTCGCGGTGTTGGTATGGATGTTGTGCGAACCAATATAGAGAAACTAAACGGAATTATCGAGATAGATAGCGAGGTTGGAAAAGGTACGGCAATCAAGATGAAGATACCTCTTACACTTGCTATTATCCAAGCACTGCTAGTTGGAGCTCAAGAAGAGTATTATGCTATACCGCTTGCTTCGGTTTCTGAAACTGTTAGGATTTCGCTTGATGAGATATACACAGTAGAGGGTAGAAATGTGCTTCGTCTTCGTGATGAGGTGCTTTCGCTAGTAAGGCTTTCAGATATATTTGGAGTGAAGCAGGTTTATGAGCCGGGCGAGCATACTTATGTAGTTGTAATTGGCTTGGCTGAGGCTAAGCTTGGTTTGATTGTAGATACCTTAGTAGGTCAAGAAGAGACGGTTATCAAGTCAATGGGAGATTATCTTCAAGGCATAAGTGGTATAGCAGGAGCTACAATCCGTGGTGATGGTGGGGTTACTCTTATCGTTGATATCGCTTCTTTAATGGATATGGCGAAGGGACTAGAGGTCAATATCCATGAAAGCATGCAGGCAAAAAAGACAAATAAAACTGCTCCTGAAGACTATACAGTTTTGATGGTTGATGATAGCAAGATGGATAGAACAATCATGAGAAAATCGATGGAGCCCATAGGAATCAAGATGCTAGAAGCATCAAACGGGCAAGAGGCTTTGACGATGCTAAAAAGCGGAGAGCACGATATAGATGTTATGCTTATCGATATTGAGATGCCTCGCATGGACGGATATACGCTTGCAACTGAGATTAGAAAGTACTCAAGGTATAAAAATCTGCCATTGATTGCGGTAACCTCTAGAACTTCTAAAGCAGATAGACTGAGGGGTGTGGAGTCTGGGATGACTGAGTATATCACTAAGCCTTATTCGCCAGAGTACTTAGAAAATGTTGTACGTAAAAACATAAAACTAATATAGAGGTAACATTATGTCAAATAAACTAAATCAGATAATACAAAAACAGAAAAATCAGATACATGAGCCTCTAAATAGCGATGAGGATATAGTTCAACTTGTTGGTTTTGTTATAGGAGATGAGGAGTATGCAGTCCCTATCTTAAATATAGTTGAAATCATCAAGCCTATAGAGTTTACTAGAGTTCCTAGTGTACCAGAATATATATTGGGAGTTTTTAACATAAGAGGAAACGTTATACCGCTTATCGATTTAAGAAGAAAGTTCAACCTTACTCCCATAAATAACACGGGAGACACTAGATATATAGTGATGAAAGGCGAAGACAATACAGCTGGATTTGTTATAGATAGACTAACTGAAGCCATACGCATCAAATCAAACAGAATAGACCCCGCACCTGATGGTATCGGTGGAGACAAGGGCATGGTGTATGGCATCGGTAAACGAGAAGATAGTATGCTTACTATACTCAAAGTAGAATCTCTTTTGAAGAGGGATTTTTAGTAGTGAAGCTATGTGTATTTGATTTTGATTCGACTTTGATGGATGGCGAAACGATAGACTTTTTTGCTTCCAAGCAAGGGGTTGAAGATGAGGTTTCAAGGATAACAGAGCTTGCTATGGCTGGGGAGTTGGATTTTTTTGAGAGTCTTACGACTAGAGTGAAACTTTTGAAGGGTTTGGATATTAGGATAGTCGATGAGGTTTGTCGCAATCTGCCTTATATGAACGGTGCAAAAGAGGCTATCGCTGGACTTAAGCAAAAAGGCTATAAAGTTGTAGTTTTTAGTGGTGGCTTTAGAAATGCTACTGGATTTGCTAAAGATATCTTAGGCTATGATATTGACTTCTCAAATGTTCTACATGTACAAGATGGGAAGCTAACAGGGCTTGTTGGTGGAGATATGATGTTTGACTTTTCAAAAGGCGATATGATACAAAGACTGCAGAAGTTTTTAGGAATTAGTAGAGCAGATACAATAGCAGTGGGAGATGGAGCCAATGACCGCTCTATGTTTGCCTATGCTGATTTGAGAGTGGCATTTTGTGCAAAAGAGATACTGAAAAAAGATGCAAATGTCCTAATAGACAAAAAAGATATGAAAGAGTTACTAAACTATGTATAAAGTAGAAAATTTTTCACTTTGGTGTGATTTTGTTGAGAGGGATTTTTTGAAGGGTGAGTTTGTAGAGTTGCTAGATAAACAAGTATTTAATGGGGCTACGAGTAACCCTTCTATATTTAAATCTGCTTTTTTGACTTCACCTGCCTATAAAGAAGATAGAGAAAAACTAAGAGGATTAGAGGCAAAAGAGATATATGAGAAGCTTGCAATTGAAGATATAAAAAGAGCAGCAAAAACTCTAAAACCACTCTATGATAGTGGCAATGATGGCTTTATATCTATCGAAGTTGACCCTCGTTTGTGTTTTGAAGCCGAGGCGACGATAGAGGAAGGAAGAAGACTTTTTAAAGAGATAGGCTTTGAAAATGTTATGATAAAAGTTCCTGCAACAAAGGCTGGATATACTGCCATGGAAGCACTGATGAGTGAGGGAATCCATGTCAATGCAACTCTTATCTTTTCGCCTTCTCAAGCAAAAGAGTGTGTAGAAGCATTTCAGAGAGCTATGAAAAGCTTGGGCTCTAAGAGCAAGCTTCCACAGGGTGTTGTGAGTGTTTTTGTTAGCAGATTTGATGGCAAGCTTGATAAAAAGCTCAAAGAGTTAAACCTACCAACTGCTAAGGTCGGTATATATAACGCAATTAAGATATATGACATCATAGAGTCTTATGAGTTACAAAATATAAGAACTCTGTTTGCTAGTACTGGTGTGAAAAGCGATGATTTAGAGACAGATTATTATATAAAAGAGCTTCTGTTTAAAAACTCTGTCAATACTGCACCACTGAGTACAATCAAAGCTTTTATTAGTTCAAATGAGGCTACAGAGGTGACTTTTTCAAGAGATTATGTTGAGTTTTTTGAGGTTTTGGAGAACAATGGTATAGATATGCAGGAGGTTTATGATGAACTTCTTGAAGATGGGCTTGACGCATTTAGAGATGCTTTTAAAGAGATAATGGATGAATTTTAAGGGGGAATAGGCAATATGTCTAAAGATGTAAATGTTGAAGATTTAACCTTTGAGATGACAAAAAGACTTAGGTTTTATCTAAGTAAGCTAGTTGAGTATGGTGGGAGTGACCTTCATATAAAAAGTGGAGGAATCATACGAGGTCGGATAAATGGAGAGATAGTCTCTATGTCAAAAGAGATTCTTAACCATGAAGATGGAGTGACTTTAGCTAAAGAGCTTTTAAGAGGAAGGTTTAAGAAGTTTACTGAGAAGAAAAATATTGACTTTACTTTTAAACTCAATGATGATTATCGTTTTCGTGCGAATCTTTTTTTTCAAGTAGATGGAGTAAGTGGGGTTTTTCGTACGATTCCTATGAGTATGCCTACTATTGAGTCTCTAAAGCTTCCAGAAGTTCTCAATGACTTTTGCAATGTTTCTCGCGGACTGGTTTTGGTGACAGGGCCAACAGGAAGTGGAAAAACTACAACACTCGCAGCACTAGTAAATCAGATAAACCTTACTCAAAAAAAACATATTATAACAATCGAAGATCCTGTGGAGTTTGTCTATAAAGATGCTTTGAGTATCGTAAACCAAAGAGCAATAGGGCAAGATGCTGTAGATTTTTCTGACTCTCTTAGAGCCGCTCTTAGAGAAGACCCAGATGTGATACTTGTTGGAGAGATGAGAGATTTGGAGACTATAGAGACTGCCATGCATGCAGCAGAGACTGGTCACTTGGTTCTTTCGACCCTTCATACGGTGGATGTTAAAGAGACCATAGGACGAATCATAGGAATGTTTCCAGGAAATGAGCAAAATAGGATAAAAATATCACTCTCTTCAGTTTTACAAGGAGTAGTTTCACAAAGACTTATCAAGAGTGTTGATGGAGGAAGAGTAGCTGCGGTTGAGGTTTTAGTTAAAAACTCAAGAATAGAGACCCTTATACTCGAAGGTCGAGATGGGGAGATACCAGATGCCCTAAAAGAGGGAAAAGATGTCTATAAATCACAAACATTTGATCAGGCTCTTTTGGATTTGTATGCAGACGGTAAAATCTCAAAAGCAGAAGCGCTTAGTGGGGCAACAAGTAGAAATAACCTACTTATGGCGTTAGAGTATCACGAGGCAGAGAAGAAAGTCAGAAAGGGCAAGGAGGAATCATATGTTGAAGAAGACAGAGACATAATAGGCTTAAAACAGTAGGTTTTAAGCTATTTTTTAGTAAAATGACCGCTTAATTTTTAAAAAGGACAGAAATGTTAGAAGGTATTATTAGAGAGAGTATTGACAAAAAAGCTGTTAAGGCTTTGAGAAAAGATGGTTTTCTAATTGCTAACATTTATGGAAAAGGTGTTGACAATGTTAATGCTGCGTTTAAATCAAACGAATTCATAAGAGCAATGAAAAACAAAACAACTTTATCATTCCAAGTTAAAGTAGGAGATAAAGAGTACAAAGTAGTTGTTCAGGACTATCAAAAGCATCCAGTAACGAGTCAGCTTTTACATGTAGATTTGCGTGTTGTTCTTGATGGAGTGGTTTCAAAGTACTTGATTCCAATCAAGACAGAGGGAACTCCAATAGGCATTAAAAACAAAGGTATTTTGATTAATTCAAAAAAGCGTATCTTGGTTAAATGTGCTGGCGAGAATCTACCAAATAGTTTTGTTTTAGATGTTAGTGGCTTAGATGTTGGAGAGTCTTTGTTGATTCGTGACATAAAAGTGCCTGCAAATGTTTCAATTATGGAAGAAGATAGAGTTGCAGTAACTGGAGTTATAAAAGCCAAGTAGAGATGACTCTCATAGTAGGACTTGGTAACCCTGATTCTAAATATAAAAACAATCGACACAATGTCGGTTTTATGCTCATCGATAAACTTGTCGATGAGCATAACTGTACCCCTATAAATAAATCCTCTTTTAGGGGAGAACTTTACAAATCAAAAGATATACTTTTTTTAAAACCCCTTACATATATGAACCTTTCAGGAGAGAGTGTGCGAGCCGTAAGTGACTACTATAAACCCCAAAAGCTTATCGTCATCCATGATGATTTGGATTTGCCATTTGGGACTTTGCGTTATAAGATAGGCGGAGGTCATGGAGGACACAATGGGCTTCGCTCTATTGATGCTCATGTAGGTAAAGATTATTATAGAGTAAGAATTGGCATAGGCAAGCCAGAGCACAAGGAAGATGTCTCAAATTTCGTTTTGTCTGACTTTCCAAAATCACAAAAAGATAAGCTTGAAGAGATACTAGATGTTAGTTTTAAGGCCGCTAAAGGACTTATAAATGATGAGTTGAATACAATATCTCAAAAGTACACATTGAGAGAAAAACTGCAATGAAACTGTATCAAAAATATATCATATCAAGTTATTTTAAAAACTTTTTTATTATATTTTTATCGTTAGAGTTTTTTTATGTCGGCATTGACACACTTTCAAATTATAAAGATTTTCCAGATTCTGCAAACTTACAGTTATTGTATATCGTTTTTAAGGCTCTCGATGCAATGAACTATGCTATTCCTCTCTCTATAGTTTTTGCTATGATTGTGACTAAGTTTAATATGATAAAGTCCAATGAGCTTGTCACTCTTTATGCTGTAGGCATAACTAAAAAATTAGTAGTTAAACCACTATTTTTTTCAGCTTTGGGTATTTACTTGCTCTACATAAGCCTAAACTTAACACCTTTTGCTTATGCTTATGAGTATAGCAGAAACCTATTAAAATTCAATACAATCGCAACAGCCTCAACGAGTCTATTTTTAAAAAATGGCTATGAATATATATATTTTAAAAAACTAAACCCAATAACAAAACAGGCTACAGGGATAAAAATTTTTAAAGTTAAAGATAATGATTTAAAGGAAATAACATCTGCACAAAGAGGGTATTTCTATAATGACAGTTGGATCTTAAAAGATGTAGTAATCACAAAAAAGCCAAAAGTGAATTATATTACTGATGAAGGTTTAACGCGACTTGAGCTAGACAGCTATGAAACTCTAAAAGACTTTAGACCAAAGATCATAGAAAATGTTCACAAAGGAGCATACAATATGTCGATACTTGATGCCATCGATGCTCTTATGTTTTTTTCCAGCCAAGATATCAACTTGGATAGGATAAAGACTCTACTTTACTCTAATATCCTATTCCCATTTTTTGCTCCACTTTTGGTTGTTATACTTTTTTATAAACTGCCAATAAGTAGTAGATTTTTTAATCCAGCATTTTTGAGTTTTGTTTTTATATTTATAACGCTTTCGACTTGGGGTATTTTGTTTATACTTACTAAACTCTCAGCTACTTCTGTTGTTTTGCCAGAACTCGGGGTGGTTTTGCCCATAATGTTGTTGGCAGCTTATGCATTAAAGCAGTATTATAAAGAAAATTAGATAAAATAAGTCTATTTTTAGAAATAAGGCTTATATGAATGTACAAAGAACTAGCAAATAAATACGGAACACCACTTTATCTATATGATTTTAATCAGATCGAAAAACAGTTTATCGAGCTAAAAGAGGCTTTTAAAGCAAGAAAATCCTTGGTTTGTTACGCAGTTAAAGCAAACTCAAATTTGTCAGTTTTAAAGCACTTAAAAGAGCTTGGCGCTGGGTGCGATTGTGTCTCTATAGGTGAGGTCAAAAGAGCCTTACATGTAGGAGTTGCTAAGTATAAGATAATCTTCTCTGGAGTTGGAAAGAGAGATGATGAGATTAAAGAGGCTTTAAGAAGCGATATTTTGATGATAAATATTGAGAGTGAAGAAGAGATGAATAGAGTCGAAGTAATCTCACAGGAACTTGGGTTAAAAGCAAGAATTAGCATAAGAGTAAATCCAAATATCGACCCAAAAACACACCCTTATATATCAACAGGACTTCACGAGAGCAAGTTTGGAGTAGAGATAGACTTGGCAAAAAGATTATATTTGAGAGCAAAAGAGTCTGAGTATTTAAATCCTATTGGCATACACTTTCATATAGGTTCACAAATAACAGACCTGAGTACTTTTGAAGAAGCCTCTAAGATAGTAGCAGATTTAGCAAGAAGTCTGATTTCACTAAAGATAGACATAAGGTTTTTCAATATAGGTGGCGGGGTTGGCATAAAGTATATTGATGAAAAACAGATAGAGTTGTATGATTATGCCCAAGCAATATATAAGAATTTGCACGGCTTAGATATAACACTTGTATGTGAACCTGGACGAATCTTGGTGGGCAATAGCGGCATATTTTTAACCAAAGTTCTTTATGAGAAACACAATAGTGGAAAAAGATTTATAGTGGTTGATGGGGGCATGAATGACCTTCTTCGTCCGAGCCTTTATCAAGCTTCTCATAAGATGGAAGTATTGGGGAGTGAGGATAAAGAAAAAAGTTTATGCGATGTTGTGGGTCCAGTTTGTGAAAGCGGAGATTTTTTCGCAAAAAATACTTTGATGCCAAGAGTAAAAAGCGGAGATTTGATAGGCATTGAGGGTGCTGGAGCATATTGCTTTAGTATGAGTAGTAACTACAACACTAGAGAAAAAGTAGCAGAAGTAGCACTTGTTGATGGAGAAGCTAGACTTATCCGCAAGCGAGATAGTTTCGAAGATATGATAAAAAATGAGAGCGAATGTATCTCATAGATGTGCAAGGCACCTTGATAGACGACAAAGAGAAAAAGCCTATCCAAGGAGCATTGAGATTTATAGCTAAGCTAGATAAGCCTTTTGTGGTTGTTACAAACAACACAAAAAAAACAAGTGACGAATTTTATAAATTTTTGTTAGACTTAGGATTTGATATACCAAAAGATGCCTACCTTGACCCTCTTATGGTCTTAAAAAACTCTTTACATGTAGAGAGGGTTTGTTGTTTTGGACCTAAAGAGTTTGTTCAAATTATAGAGTCTTTAGGATATGAAAACACACTAATCAGACCAGAGGCTATTTTGGTGACTAGTAGTAGAGATTTTGACTCAAATGATTATGCGAGTATGATCGAGATGGTTATAACTGGAGCAAAGCTAGTAGGTATGCACGCAACTAGCATATACTCTAAAGATGGCAGGAGTTATGCTGGAGTTGGAGCTATTATGAAGATGGTTTCTTATGCAACGGGTAGTGATTATGAGGTTATAGGCAAGCCAAGTCCTGCTTTTTATAAAGAGGCTTTAAGGCTTTTAGGAGTTGAGAGCTTTGAGGGCGTTGAGATGATAAGTGACGATGCTATTGGTGACTTGGTTGGCATAAAAGAGTTGGGCGCAAAAACTACTTTAGTGTTGAGTGGTAAGTGTAAAAGCGAAAATGAGGCTCTACATGTAAAGAGCTCAATTGATAAAATAGTATCAGATATAGGATGTTTAAATGGATAACTTAGATATATTTAGAAAAAAAATAGACGAGATTGACAATAAGATTTTAAAGCTTTTAAATGAGAGAATGCAATCAGTTGAAGCCATAGGAATTGCAAAACAAACTACTGGCACATCTATATATAGACCAGAAAGAGAAAAAGAGATACTTGATAGACTAAAAACTCTCAACGATGGTATGCTAAATGCTAAAGCTATTGACGCTATATTTTTAGAAATTTTTGCAGTAAGTAGAAATCTTGAGATGCCAGAAAAAGTTGTGTATCTAGGACCAGAGGGGAGTTACACTCACCAAGCAGCAGAGAGTCGTTTTGGTGCTATGGGTAACTATATCGCTCTAAACTCAATTGAAGCAGTATTTTCTGTTTTGGCGAATAAAGAGGCAAAATACGGAGTAGTGCCGATAGAAAATAACACAGAGGGAGCAGTTGGTATTACGCTTGATTGTTTAGGTAAGTTTGACTCACGTATAGTCGCTGAAATATATATGGATATACATCATTCATTTGCGACAACTTGTGAAAATATAAAAGATATTAAAAGGATATACTCTCACCCCCAAGGGTATAATCAATGTAGGAAGTTTTTAGAAGAGCACATGCTTTTGGAGGTTGAATTTGTTCCTACAAAATCAACAGCAGCGTCAGCAAAGCTAGCAGCCAGCGAGCCAAATAGCGCTTCGATTTGTTCGCATATTGCAGCAAAACTTTACAGCGTACCAATTCTTTTTGATAAAATAGAGGATAACTTGGCAAATAAGACTCGTTTTTTTATACTAAGTGACTTTACTAACCAACCAAGCCTGCAAGATAAAACTTCTATATTGGCAAAAACAGAAAACAAACCAGGAGGACTCGTAAGCTTTCTTCGAGGTTTTGAAAATGAGAAGGTAAATATAACAAAAATAGAGTCTCGTCCAGTGAAAAACAGTGGATTTCAAGCAGTATTTTATCTTGATTTTGAAGGGCATATCGATGATGAAAATGTCCAAAGGGTACTAGAAAAAAACAGAGGTATTAACGAGATAAAATGGCTAGGAAGCTATGTGAAAGCTAGGGACTAGCATGAAATTTAATAAGATTTTAGACAATCTAAAGATTTATGAAGCAGGAAAACCGATAGAGTTAGTTATGCGAGAGTTTGGCATAGATGAGAAAGACATCATAAAGCTTGCTAGTAATGAGAACCCAAGAGGTTGTAGTCCAAGAGTTACTAAGGCTATCCAAAGTGGGGCAAAAAAAGTTAGCTTGTATCCTGATGACAGTTCGTATGAGCTCAAAGAGGGCTTGGCAAATAAGTTTGGAGTTTTGAGTCAAAATATCATAATAGGAGCAGGAAGCGACCAAATCATATCTTTTGCACTCCAAGCAAAGACAGATAAAAATAGCTCTATTTTGATAGCAAAAACTACATTTGCTATGTATGAGATATATGGTAGGCAGACAGGCGCAAATATCTTGAAAACTAAGTCAGATAAACACAACCTAGAAGAGATGTTGGAGATTTATAGTAAAAATCCTGATGTATCTGTGATATTTTTATGTCTTCCAAACAACCCTCTTGGGGAGTGTTTGGATGCAAAAGATGTCTATAGTTTTATAAAAAAAATTAAAAAAGATACTTTGATAGTTGTTGATGGAGCATATCAAGAGTATGCAAGTAAAAAAGATAAAAAGAAGAAAATTGTCGTAAAAGATTTGATAGATAGATTTTCAAATGTTCTTTATCTTGGAACATTCTCAAAGGCTTACGGTCTTGGAGGTATGAGGTGTGGATATGGGATTGCAAATGAAGAGATAATCAAGGCTCTTAACAAGCTTCGCTCACCCTTTAATATAAGCTCTCTTTCACTAATAGCTGGCATAGAGGCACTTAAAGACGATAGTTTCGTAGAAAAATGTATAGAAGAAAATTTTGAAGAGATGTTGCGATATGAAGATTTTGCAAGGCAAAATAATTTGGATTTTATACCTAGTTATACCAATTTTATAACATTAAAGTGTAAGGCTAGTAAAAATTCTTCACAAATTGCACAATTTTTGCTGAAAAAAGGTATAATTGTAAGAGATTTAGGGGCATATGGGATTAATGCAATCAGAGTAACCATAGGCACAGCAGAACAAAACAGCAGATTTTTCCAAGTATATGAAAACTATAAGGGCGTAGATGGAATTTAAAAAGCTTCTTGGTCAGATATCAGCACTTTTTCAAAATTTTACACTACGACAAAAAATTGTAACACTTGTTTCGATTCTTTTAGTAGTTGGTTTTATAGTATTTTTATTACTTTTTAGAGCAAAAGATAGCATGGTTGGTAGTGGGTATAGTGTACTTTTTGATAAGACGAGTGCTAGCGATTCAGCTCTTATTATCCAGCAACTAAATAAAACAGGCACGCCATATAAGGTCATAAACGAAGGAACTATAGCAGTTCCATCAAGTATGGTTTATGAGCAAAGAATCGCACTAGCAGCTTTAGGAATTCCTAAAGATAGCAAGGTTGGATTTGAGATATTTAATAAGAATGAATTTGGTGCAACTGATTTTGAGCAAAAAATAAAATATTTAAGAGCCCTAGAGGGTGAACTTGCTCGAACTATTGAGGGACTTCAACCCATAGAGAAAGCAAATGTTCATGTTGCTATCCCAAAAGATACAGTTTTTGTTCAACACAAAAGTCCTGTGACCGCATCTGTGATACTAAGCATGAACAGAGGTAAAGAGCTTTCTCAAAAACAGATACTAGGCATAAAAAATCTAGTAGCTGCCTCAATAGTCAATCTTTCGGCAAGCGATGTTTCGATTGTTAACCAAGATGGTATATCTTTAGGTGATGAAGATAGTGCTGCTTTTGAGGGAGATTTGGTTAAATCTCAGATGAAATATAAGAGAGATTTTGAGAGAGATTTTGAGAGAAAAATCATAAATGTTTTAGCTCCGATTGTAGGGGGAACTGATAAAGTTGTAGCAAAAGTAACAATTGATTTTGATTTTGCTAAAGTTAGCACTATTAGTGAGATTTATGATCCAAATTCAGTGCCAAGAAGTGAGCAGACAGTCGAAGAGAAAAGAGAAGGAAGTAGCCCTGAAGATGTTGGCGGTGTTCCAGGAGCTGTTAGTAACATAGGACCAGTTCAAGGATTAGAGGGCAATAGGCAAAAAGAGATATACGAAAAGAGTTCTTCAACTATAAACTATGAAATTTCAAAAAAAGTAACCAATACAAAAGGCGAGTTTGCTACTATCAAGAGACTTAGTGCCGCAGTTGTAGTGGATGGAAATTATGAGTTTGTTGTTGACGAGACTGGACAGAGTACTGGTAAAATGAAGTTTGTTGAACTAAGCGATGCACAAATGTCATCAATTACAGATATAGTCAAGCAAACTGTCGGTTTTAATGCCGCTAGAGGTGATGAGATAACTGTTAGCAACTTTGAGTTTAAACCCTTACTTTTAGATGAAAAAAAAGCTCCTACCCAAGGTGTTTTAGATGAAGTTGCGTATTATATGGGGCCATTGATTCCAATTTTAAAGTACCTAATCGCAGCAATTTTATTATTTATATTTTATAAAAAAGTGATAGCGCCGTTTAGTCAAAAGATGGTTGAGAGTGCTGTCGAAGATTTTAGTGTAGATGATATAAAGATAGCAGAAGAGGACGAGGATAGTGCTGAAGATACCCTTGAGAAGTTTAAAAAAGCTCGTAAAAAAGTAGAGGATCAGCTCGGAATTAGGGATGATATTAATGAAGATGAGCTTAAATATGATGTTCTTTTAGAGAAGCTAAAATCTCTATGCGACAATAAGAGCGAAGAGATATCAGGGCTGCTTCAGGCAATGATACGAAACGAAAACGACTATGACTTTAGTTTAAAAAGCTCAGGAGATAAAAAGTGAAACTTACCGAAGAGCAAAAAATCCAGTATGATGAATTAAGCATGGCTGAGAAAGTTGCTATTTTACTTATACAGTTAGGTGAAGATACGACAACAAACCTTTTTTCTCACATGGAAATAGATATAGTTACTAATATCTCACAGTACATTGCAAGTGTAAAAAATATAGACAAAAATGTAGCTAATGCTGTCTTAGAAGAGTTTTATGCAATTTTGCAATCAAACCAATATATAAGAAGTGGCGGAATGGAGTATGCTAAAGAGATACTTTATCGTACTTTTGGAAGTGAGGCCGCACAAAAAATCTTGGATAAGCTCTCAAAAAGTATGGAAAATACTCAAAGTTTTGGATACCTTTCACAGATCAAGTCTCAGCAACTCTCAGACTTTATAGTTACAGAGCACCCTCAAACCATAGCTTTGATTTTAGCTCATATGGATCCAACAAGTGCAGCAGAGACTATATCATTTTTCCCAGACGAGCTCAAGAGTGAAGTCACGATTCGTATGGCAAATCTTGGGGATATCTCGCCTTCTGTTGTGAAGAGAGTATCAGCAGTGCTTGAGAATAAACTAGAGTCATTGACTTCATATAAGGTTGAGGTTGGTGGACCAAGAGCCGTAGCTGAAATCCTTAATCGTCTTGGTCAAAAAGCTTCAAAATCAACCATTGCACATATCGAGCAGACAGATGAGTCTCTTGCAAGTATCATTAAAGAGATGATGTTTACTTTTGAAGATATTATGAAACTTGACTCTACTGCCATTAGAGAGATATTGAAAGTTGCAGACAAAAAAGACTTGATGGTTGCGCTAAAAGGAGCTCCAGATGAGCTTCGTGATAAGTTCTTGGAAAACATGTCCCAAAGAGCACAAGATGCATTTTTAGAGGAGATGAGTTTCTTGGGAGCCGTAAGGGTAAAAGATGTTGAAGAGACTCAAAGGCGCATAGTAGATGAAGTCCAAAACCTAGCTGAGCAAGGGATAATCCAGATTGGAGAAGCGGAAGAGATGATATACTAATGAGAAATATAATCGATCCTAAAAGAGCAAAAGACCATACAGTAGAGCCATATCACTTTAAAGTTCTTAGTGCTAGCAAAGAGGAGACTGTAGCAGCAGAAGAAAAAGTAGAAGATAAGCCTAGTAAAGAAGTCGTAAATAAACCAGTAGTTCAGATAGATGAGCAGCAAAATAGGTTTATAGAGGAGTTATTGAAAAAGAGTGATGAGCTTTCATCCAATATCATTAAACTTCAGATGCAAATAGAGAAACAAGAGGCTGATTTCAACAATAGACTAGAAAGTGAACTAAAACGAGAGGCTCAAAGTGCCTATGAAAAAGGCTATCAAAAAGCAAAAAATGATTTAGAAGAAGATATGAAAACTTTAAAAAATAGGTTTTTAGACTCTATTAAGACCATGGATAGTGAAGTAAAAAAGGGCAATGAAGCCCTAAAACAATTTGAGAATGAGTTGTCATCTGCCGCTTTAGAAGTAGCAAAAGAGGTAATCTTGAAAGAGCTAAAAGAGTCAAGTAGTAGCATTGCGTCCGCTCTTTCAAAAAAACTCGTTGAAGAGTTAAAAGATGCAAAAAGTATAAAACTAAAGGTCAATCCTAAAGATTATGAGGCATTAACCAAGGCATATACAGATATAGCAAACATATCTGTTGAAAGTGATGGTGCTATTATGGAGGGCGGAGTAGTAGTTTTAAGTGATGTAGGAAATTTGGATGGCAATATAATGACACGATTAGAGAAAGTAAAAAGCTTGGTTAGAAATGGATAAGATATTAGATATAAAAGGAAAATCAACCCAAGAGCTAAAAGATACTTGTGTTGCACTTCGCAAAAAGATAATAGAAACAGTAAGTAAAAATGGCGGTCATCTTAGCAGTAATGTCGGAACAGTAGAGCTAATAACGGCAATGCACTATGTTTTTGATGTAAAGAGTGATCCATTTATATTTGATGTTTCTCATCAATCATATGCACACAAACTACTTAGTGGTAGGTGGGATGAGTTCTCTACCCTAAGGGAGTTTGGAGGGCTTAGCGGATATACTAAGCCTAGTGAATCACAATATGACTATTTTGTAGCAGGACATAGCTCAACTTCTATCTCTTTGGCTGTTGGAGCTGCAAAGTCTATAAAACTAAAAAACGAGCAAGAGAGCAGGGTGCCTGTCGCACTTATAGGCGATGGCTCAATGACTGCTGGCATGGTTTATGAAGCACTTAATGAGCTAGGAGACATAAAACTGCCAGTTATCATCGTACTTAATGACAATAAGATGAGTATAGCAAAGCCGATAGGTGCTATTAGTAAGTTTTTATCTCACGCAATAGCAGGAGATTTTTTCCAAAAGGTTAAGAAGAAAACAGAGGGAGTTTTGCAGTATCTGCCTGACGGCGCTACTTATATGGCAAAAAAATTTGAAGAGAGTTTGAAACTAATAACTCCAGGCATGCTTTTTGAAGAACTTGGTATTGATTATATTGGTCCAGTAGATGGACACAATATCGAAGAGATTATAATGGCGTATAAGTTAGCAAAGAATTTGAAAAAACCAGTAATTATACATGCTCAGACTTTAAAAGGAAAAGGTTATGAGATTGCAGAGGGCTATGAGGAGAGGTGGCACGGGGTTGGACCTTTTGATATAGATAGTGGTAAGTCCATAAAGACAAGTGCTGGAAAAAAGAGTGCAACTAGTATATATAGTGACGCTCTCTCTAGGCTTGCTCAAAAACATGAAAATGTAGTAGGTGTAACTGCTGCTATGCCAACAGGAACAGGAATAAACAGACTTATTGCTGAGTTTCCTGAGCGTTTTTGGGATGTTGCAATCTCTGAACAACATGCAGTAACTTCGATGTGTGCTATGGCAAAAGAGGGATTTAAGCCATTTATTACTATCTACTCTACATTTTTGCAGCGGGCTTATGATCAAATTATTCATGATGCATGTATTATGAATCTAAATGTTGTGTTTGCACTCGACAGGGCTGGTATAGTAGGAGAAGATGGAGAGACTCATCAAGGGGCTTTTGATATATCCTATTTAAATATTATTCCAAATATGACACTTTTTGCTCCAAGAGACGAAAAGAGCCTTTATAGAGCTGTAGAGTATGCTTATGTGCATAAAGGACCATGTTCTTTTCGCTATCCAAGAGGCTCTTTTTGGGATTGTGGGGATGTACAGGACTTGCCTTTTGAGTTAGGTAAGGCACAACTTCTAAAAGAAGGAAAGAGTAAAACTCTTCTTGTAGGGTATGGGAATGGAGTAGGAAAAGCTGTCAAGATTGCTAGTATTTTAGAAAAAGAGGGGCTAGACTGTGCTGTTTTAGATTTAAGATTTGTTAAGCCAGTCGATGTAAATATGCTCAAAAGACTTTCAAAAGACTATGAAAATTGGTTTGTTGTAAGTGACAGTAGTAGCATGGGTGGTGTTGGCTCAATCATAGCCTCTTTGAAAAATGATTTTGCATGGGATAATATAAAGATAGTTAGCTTTGAGTATGGCGATAGATTTATCAAACATGGCGATACTAGATTGGTTGAAGAGGACTTAGAGATTTTGCCAGAGCAGATTGCCAGAAAAATTTTAAGTGCATGCTCTTAGTCTATATCTAAATAATTTTTGCTTTTTTGACCTCGTTGGCACTATGAAGCTCAAATATATCATCTACATGTAAAGACTTCAAAGAGCTCTTTTT
>CAYOWG010000010.1:0-19428 GCA_964407605.1 uncultured Sulfurospirillum sp.
TTGCTCTTGCATTTCCATCTCTCTTATCTATATTAAATCTCATTTTGCTATAATACCCTTTAAAATATTTATAATATCAAAATTTATCATAAATACATATGAAAACTTTAGAGTGAGGAGATAGCAAAATGAAACATACAGAAACCTCTGTTTTGTGCTTCAGTGAGAGGAATTTTTACTGGGCTTCGCTCAGTAAGAAGGAGACAGTAAAATAAAAAAAATTCTTATAATCGCTGATGGTATTTTAGCACAACATTTTTTAGAAAGAGTTATAGATAGTACAAGTAGTGACAATATCTATGATGTTATCATATATAACGAAAAAACTATGCCATCTAAAATGCCAGATAATTTTACTTTTTATAATTTTGACCCAACTAGTTTTGATAAGCTATCACCTTTTTTAAATCGTGATTACTTTCAGATTATGATTTTGGTATCTCATAAGATTGATGCTATTGGCTCATACAATAACATTCGCTCTGTAAACAAAGAGGTGCAGATATTTCTTTTGGACAGGTGGGAGATTTCAATGGAGGATCACAGGCTAGAGATTCTTAATTCTCGCGATGTACTTAGTTCCCGTTTTGTAGATTTTCTTCCAGATATGCCTGTAGTCGCTCAAAATATTGGCATAGGAGCTGGTGAAATTATGCAGATAAGAGTTCCGATAGGTAGCTCTTATGTGTATCGCCATATCGCTTCTATAACTCAAAAAAAATGGAAGATAGCTTGCATATATAGAGCCAACAAGCTTATACTTCCTCGTCCTACTTTGATGATTCAGCCAAACGATATGCTTTTGGTTGTAGGTGATCCAGGTGTTCTTTTGAGCGTTTACAAGAGTGTAAAAAGAGAGTTAGGGCAGTTTCCTGCTCCATTTGGAAGCAGTATATATTGTATAGTTGATATGAGAGATATGAATTCACAAGAGATAGATAAGCTAGTAAATGACGCACTTCTTTTGCATTCAAACATAAGTAGCGTAAAGCTACATGTAAAGATAATAAACCCTACGCAATTCGAGCTTTTTGAGAAGCTAAAAAGCTATGCCTCTGGACAGATCAATATAGAGATAGACTACCACAATAGAAGTGTTATAAAAGTTATGAAAAGTGATTTAGACGAAAAAGACATAGGACTTATTGTTGTTTCGAATAGGTTTTTTATGGAAAATACTACTATGCTTTATAACTCAAAATTACCAGTTTTTAAGATAGGGATCTGGGGATTTGAAAATCTAAAGGATGGTGTTGTTTTAAGTAGTGATTCTGGAGGCATAGAAAGGGAATCTTCTGCTATATTTGATATATCAGCACAGCTAGAGTTGCATATAAAGCTTTATAATTTTAGTCCTGATGATGAGTACAAAAAAAATGCACTAGCAGAACATTTTGAGAATCTTTCAAAACTTTTTAGCCAAAAGGTTGAGGTTATTACTACAAAAGAAAACCCACTTTTAAAACTAAAAGACAAAAAAGATATTCTTCAGTTCGTGCCATTCAATAAAAAAATTATAAAATCAGGAATCTCATCAGTTTTTTCAACCGATATGGAGAGATTATTTTTTAAGCTCTCTGACTCATATCAGCTTTTTATTCCAATACAAGAAGACTAATGCAAATAGATGTAAAACTCAAAGAAAAATCATATAAAGTTTTTATAGATGAGCTAAAAAGTATCAAGCTAGATACAAAAGTAGCAGTCGTAACAAACCCAACTGTAAGTGCTTTACATGTAGAGAGACTTTTGAGTAGAATTGATGCAAGAGAGTGCCATGTTATAACAGTTCCTGATGGTGAGAAGTATAAAAACTTTGAGACGCTCAATCAGATTTTGGAAGAGTGTTTTGAGCTAAGATTGGACAGAAAATCAGTTTTGATTGCTTTTGGTGGAGGAGTTATAGGGGATATGACAGGCTTCGCGGCTTCTATATATCAAAGAGGGATAGATTTTATACAAGTGCCAACTACTCTTTTGGCTTCAGTTGATGCAAGTGTGGGTGGAAAAACAGGGATAAACAACAAGTATGGTAAAAATCTAGTCGGAGCTTTTTGGCAGCCCAAGACAGTTTACTGCGAGACCTCTTTTTTGAAAACACTTCCAAAAAGAGAGTTTAATGCAGGAGTTGCTGAGATAGTAAAGATGGCAGTTATGTTTGATAAAGATTTTTTTGAGTGGCTTGAAAAAAACTCTTTACATGTAGAAGAAAATCTTCAGTACGCTATCAGGGAGTGCGTGAAGATAAAAGCTGCCGTCGTGAACCGTGATGAGAGAGAAGAGGGGATACGAGCGGTTTTGAACTATGGTCATACTTTTGGACATGTTGTGGAAAATGAGACAAATTATAACGAGTATCTTCATGGGGAAGCTGTTTCAATCGGAATAGTGATGGCAAATAAACTTGCAGTTAGACTTGAACTCTTGAGCGAAGATGAGCAAAAAAGAGTTAAGAAGTTACTTTTGAGTTATGATTTGCCAGTAGATTATCGTATGGAGTCTGTTGAAAAATTTTATGATGCATTTTATCTTGATAAGAAGAGTTTTAATACAAAGATTAAGTTTATATTGCCAAATTCTATTGGTGAATATTCGATAAGGGACGATATACCTAGGGAGATATTGTTAGAAATACTGGGACATTTTTCATGATTAAAATTTTTATAGCTTTTTTACTCTTGCTTTTAACTTCTCTTGGGGCAGAAGATATAAATCAGACAAAAGAGCAAAGTGAAGAAGTTAGACTAAAGATTGAGATTATTAATAAGCAGATAGATGAGATAAGTCAAGGATTAGCGACCAATATATGGCTTATTGCGTATCAAAACTATATGACTTACCAAGAACTTATCGCTGAACTTGAGCAGATTGATAAGAGTATAAAGAATCTTTCACGAAAAAGAGACAAGAAGTCAAAAGCAAAGCTAGAAGAGATTTTGCAAGTACAAGATAGGCTAGAAAAACAGATAGAATTGTTAAGAGAATATAAAAAATCTCCATTTTTAAAGATAGTAAAGCCAAAGGAACTAGCAAAAAGACCTGATGTTGGCAACCCTTTTTCTATCATCACGGCTTACTCATATATAAAACAGATAGAGCAAGATAGAGAGAGCTATATAAAGAAGATAAACTCTTTAGACTATCTTATCGCTGGACTAAAAGAGAAAAATGAACTGCTTAGGGAGATTTATAAACTCAAGTCAAGTCCTGAGATAGAAAGTAAAATTTTAAGAGTTTCACAAGATATATTGGCATTTAATAGTGCTCGTAAACTAGCTAAAACAACTTATGATGTTTACTCTAAAAAGGTAGATAGGGTAAAAGTAGAAGTTACTGAAGATATAAAAAAACAGATGAAAAGAGCTTTTAATATAACCCTTTTTATTCTAATTGTTATTATTATCTCTCTTATGCTTAAGTATGTAAGTAAAAAATACATAAAAGACAATGAACGCTTTTATATGGCAAACAAAGCTATAAACTTTATAAATATAACTCTAATCATCATAAT
Source organism: uncultured Sulfurospirillum sp. (assembly GCA_964407605.1). GTDB lineage: Bacteria > Campylobacterota > Campylobacteria > Campylobacterales > Sulfurospirillaceae > Sulfurospirillum_A. The sequence goes on from CAYOWG010000010.1 coordinate 3,512, forward strand.
CCTACTTTTCTCATACATAGAAAATGTTTCATATTTTGTTACTATCTTGGGATTTGCTTCAGCGGGTATAGCTATAGCCTTGAAAGATCTGTTTATGAGTATCTTAGGTTGGATGGTTATCGTTTTTGGTGGCAGTTTTCATGTTGGAGATAGAGTAAAAACACAAAAAGATGGGCTTACTTATGTAGGGGATATCATAGATATATCACTTTTGAGAATTACTATACTTGAAGATATAACACTTACCACTTATGTAGATAACAGGCGTTCAGGAAGAGTTATCTTTATACCAAACAACTATGTTTTTACAAATCTATTGGCAAACTATACTCACGGAACTCTAAAAACTGTTTGGGATGGTATAGACTTGACTATAACTTTTGACTCAAATCACCAAAAAGCGATACACATAATCAAAGAGATAACTGTAAGGTACTCAAAAGGATATACAGACATAGCAAGAAGAAATTTAAATCAGCTCAGAAGTCAGTATAGTTTGAGTAATACAAATGTAGAACCAAGGATATTTTCACTCCTAGAGCCTCACGGACTAACTATAAGTACATGGTACATGACCAACTCTTACGCTACTTTGATGCTAAGAAGTAACATAAGTGCAGATATCATAGATGCCATAAACAAAGAAGATGATATCAAGATAGCATATCCAACCCAAACTATAGATATCAGACAGGCAAGAAAAGAGATGCCTTTAAATGAAACGCGTATACTTTAAAACATTTGGTTGTCGCACCAATATCTATGATACTCAGATAATGGTGCAAAAGCTAAAAGATTTTGAAGTTGTAAGAGATGAGAGTGATGCTGATATAGTAGTAGTTAACTCTTGCACTGTTACTAATGGGGCTGATAGTGGAGTTAGAAACTATATAAATGGCGTCAATAGAAAAGGCATCAAAGTTGTGCTTGCTGGGTGTGGAGCGTTTAGTAAGGGCGAAGAGCTTTTTAAGAGTGAAAAAATTTTTGGTCTTATGGGGCATTCTGAAAAAGAGAATATAAATCGACTTTTACAAGAAAAAACTCGTTTTGTTGAGATGGGGGATTTGAACTCACTTGAGACAACTATAGTGAGTGAGTATCTTGGCAAAAGTAAGGCATTTTTAAAGATACAAGAGGGGTGTAATTTTCGCTGTTCTTATTGCATCATCCCCTATGTTAGAGGCAATGCTAGAAGTCAAGATGAAGAGCTGATACTCGAACAAGTGCGTAAACTCGCATATAATGGCTATGGCGAGTTTATCTTGACAGGGACAAACATAGGAAGCTATGGGCAAGATAAAAAAAGTAGTCTTGGAAATCTTGTTAAGAGAATCTCGCTTATTAGGGGTGTTAGACGGATAAGGCTTGGTAGTATCGAGCCAATTCAGATAGATGAGAGTTTTAGGGAGATTTTGGGTGAGCCTTGGCTGGAAAAACATCTACATCTCGCACTTCAACATACTAGCGAAGAGATGTTGAAGCTTATGAGAAGAAGAAACAATGTAAAAAGGGACTTGGAACTCTTTGAGGAGTTGAGTGGTTTTGGATATGCTTTGGGGACTGATTTTATCACAGGTCATCCAGGTGAGACTGATGAGGTTTGGAGAGAGGCTTATAGTATGCTAGAGAAGTTTCCTTTGACGCATATACACTCTTTTGTCTATTCAAAGAGAGACGGAACTCCAAGTGCAGCGATGAAGCCAGAGGTAAGAGGGGACATTGCAAAACAGAGATTAAGAGAGATAGAGAGACTAATAGCAAAGAAAAATTTTCAATTTAGAAAAAAAAGCTCTGCTGATTTAGAGGTTTTAGTTGAAGAGAAAAAAGATGGACTTTATAGTGGATATGACCAGTTTTACAACAAGATATCGATTAAGTCAAATAGAGATATACTAAAAGAGTGGGTACATGTAAAAGATTATGAGGCAAGAGAAGAGGGGAATTATGCAGATTTTAAAATCTAAAAAACTTATGGTTTCATTGATGGCAGTTTGTGTTGTTGTGTTGTTGGTTTTGGTCGCACTCTTAAGAGATGATACAGAAGCGATAAACTTCGATACCTATAAAGAACTCTTGCAAACCAATAGCATAAAAAAAGCAGTAATCGATAATAGCGAAGTTGTGCTTTTTACTAAAGAGGGAAAATATAGTATCATAAAAGATGGTATAGATATGCAAGAGTTAGTAAAAAAAGTAGCAGTCCAAAGTGTAAAAGAGAACCCTTTTTTACAGGATTTACTCGTCTTGGGGCTACTCTTTTGTATGGTTATTGCTTTAGTTTTTTATGCTAGAAAAAAAAGAGAAGCTGAGCTTAAAAAAGACAAAGAAGAGAAGTACAATGCTTATGCCAATGCAGGACTTACTCAAAGCGTGATAAAGCCAACAACTTCAAAGTATAAGTTTTCAGATATCGCTGGCATCAGTGAAGTCAAAGAGGAGCTTCAAGAAGTTGTTGATTTTTTAAAGAACTCAAGCGAATATGAAAAGTTTGGCATAACTCTTCCAAGAGGAGTCTTGCTAGTAGGTCCTCCTGGGGTCGGTAAAACTCTTATAGCAAAAGCAGTTGCTGGCGAAGCTAATGTACCATTTTTCTATCAAAGTGGAGCTAGTTTTGTGCAGATTTATGTAGGTATGGGAGCTAAAAGAGTAAGGGAGCTTTTCTCTCACGCTAAGGCAAATGCACCCTCTATCATCTTTATAGACGAGATAGATGCTGTTGGAAAAGCAAGGGGAGGTATGAGGAATGATGAGAGAGAATCAACCCTAAACGAGCTTCTTACTCAGATGGATGGTTTTGAAGATAGTAGTGGCGTTATCGTCATAGGAGCGACTAACAAGAAGGAAGTAATCGATGAAGCTCTTTTGCGTTCAGGTCGTTTTGATAGGCGGATTTTTATTCCTATGCCTGACTTGAGTGATAGAGTTAAGATATTGAGCATCTATCTCAAAGGAAAGCCTTTTGAGGGAGATGTTAAAAATATAGCAAAGATGAGTGTAGGCTTTAGTGGAGCGGCACTCGCTACACTTGTTAATGAAGCTGCTATCAATGCTTTAAGAGAAGATAGAGAAACTATAAGCGAAGATGATTTTGTGGCAGTTCGTCAAAAAGTGCTTTTAGGAAAAAGAAGAGTTTTAAACTTCTCTGATGAAGAGAAAAAGATACAAGCCTACTATCAAGCCGCAAAAGCACTTTGTGCTTATTGGTTTGAGATTGATTTTGATAAGATAACCATAGTCAATGATAGGCTAAAAGATATAGATTTAGAGATAGAGTCAAAAACGCAGATGTATTCAAAGATAAAAGTATATCTAGCAGGATTTGCAATCACAAAGATAAAGTACAACGAGACTTTTTCAAACTCAGCAGATGACCTTCTTCGAGCAAGAGAGATAGCAAAGAGTATGAGCGAACTTTATGGTATGGGAAAAGGCTTGGTGCCATATCCTGATGATATCGCAAATATACTAATTGAAGCAAGAGATGAAGTAGAGAAGTTTTTACTTGGTATGAATACGCCTCTTAAGTTTATAGCTGACAAGCTTTTTAAGGACGAAAGTGTGAGTAAAAAAGAGATAAAAAAAATAGTAGATGAGATATTTTAAAGGAGAATTTTATGATAAAAATTGGGGTTTTAACTCTATCAGATAGAGCAAGTGCGGGGATATATGAGGATTTGTCAGGAAAAGCAATAATAAACATCATCAAAGAGTATATAACAAGTGATTGGGAGCCTATTTATGAGGTTATACCAGACGATAGAGCTCTTATCGAAGAGGCTCTAAAAGATATGGCAGATACTCATGGCTGTGCTTTGATAGTTACGACAGGAGGGACTGGACCAGACCCAAAAGACTTAACTCCTGAGGCGACTGAGGCTGTGTGCGAGAAGATGATGCCTGGGTTTGGAGAGCTTATGCGTCAAGTAAGCCTTAAGTATGTACCGACTGCAATTCTTTCTCGTCAAACTGCTGGAATACGAGGAAAAAGCTTGATAGTAAATCTTCCTGGAAAACCAAAGTCTATAAGAGAGTGTTTGGATGCAGTTTTTCCTGCTATTCCTTATTGTATAGACTTGATTGGTGGACCCTATATAGAGGCTGATGAAAAAGTTATTAAGGTTTTTAGACCTAAAAAGTAGCTTTATGCTACTTTTTATATTTAAAATAAACCATTGAGAAGATAGAAAGTACTATAAGTATAAATATGATAGTTGATTTTAAGTACTCACTTATAAGCTCTTTGTTGCTTCCTAGATTGTAGCCTAGAAGTGCAAGTATAAGCATCCATATAAAAGCACCTAATATTGTATAGATGGAGAATTTTATAATGTTCATATTGGACAATCCAGCTGGTAGTGAGATGTATTGTCTTACTACTGGGATTAGTCTTCCATTAAAAGTAGATATCTCTCCATGCTTTGCAAAAAACTCTTCCATTTTAGTCAGTTGTTTCTCTTCAAACCAGACATAATGACCATATTTTAGGAGCAGTTTTCGTCCAAGAGTTTTTGAGAGATAGTAGTTAAATAGTGCTCCACCAAGAGAACCAACAGTTCCCATGAAGATAACCATATATATATTCATCTCTCCTTTGTATGCTAAAAAACCAGCAGGTATCATCACTACTTCACTTGGAAATGGAAAAAATGTACTCTCTAAAAACATCAAGGCAAATATCCCAAAATAACCCAAAGCTCCAATAGTCTCTACTAAAAAACTAATCATTACATGTAGCAGTTCCATTATGCGAGATTCTTTAGCTCTTCATCTATCTTTTCTAGTTTTTTTCTTGCATTTTTTAGCGTATCCTTGTTTGTTTCAACTACTTCTTTTGGGGCATTTGCTACAAATCTTTCGTTGTTTAGCATAGCGCTTAGTTTTGCTATCTCTTTTTCTAGTTTTACTTTTTGATTGTTTAGTCTGTTGATGATAGGAGTCAAATCAAGACCGCTTAGAGGGATAAAAACCTCAAGATTATCACTTACATCTCTTGCAGAATTTTCTAGTTTTTGCGTGATAAAATCTACCTCTTCACTTTTGCCAAGAAGTTTCAAAAATGGAATAGCTTTGCTTAAATCTAAATCTACATCATCATTTAGCTTTATAGAGAGTTTTTTAATGCGTCCAGGCATCTCTATAGTAGCTTTTGCACGACGAATGCTCACGATAGACTCTATGATAAGCTCAAAAATCTTCTCGATTTCTTTATCATTATCAACTTCACAAGGATAATTTTTTACCATGATAGACTCACAATCCTCAAGCTTTGTAGCACTTAGTTCTTGGTATAAAAACTCAGATATAAAAGGCATAAAAGGGTGGAGGAGCTTCATAGCCTCTTTAAAAATCGCTCCAAGCTCAACAACGCTAGACTTTTCAGCCTTGCTTAGCTCTATTCCCCAGTCACAAAACTCTCCCCATAAAAATCTATAAAGTACAGTCGCAGCGTCGTTAAACCTATACGAGTCCATATATCCACGAACCTCAAGAGTCGCTACATGTAAGCGAGATTTCATATATCTACCAAGGTCTGTTTTGACCTCTATATCGTTTAAATCTTTAAAAGAGGACTCATTCATAAGTAGGTATTTTGAGGCATTATAAAGTTTGTTTGTAAAGTTTCTTATCTGCTCTAGTTTTTCTTGACTTAGCTTGATGTCACGACCCTGAACAGCAAGAACACAAAGAGTAAAACGCAAGGTATCAGCAGAAAACTCTTCTATGGTATCAAGTGGGTTGATTACATTGCCTTTTGACTTGCTCATCTTTTGACCGTTTTCATCTTTGACCAATGCGTGAAGATAGATGTCTTTAAATGGCAACTCTTTAAAGATATGCTCACCTTGAAACATCATCCTAGCCACCCAGAAAAATAGTATATCAAAACCAGTTATAAGAAGTGAGTTTGGATAGAAGTTTTCTAGGTCACTTTGTTCCCACTTTTCACCCTCAAAAGCTCCACCATTTTCCCAACCAAGAGTTGAAAATGGCCATAATCCTGAACTAAACCAAGTATCAAGCACATCAGGGTCTTGTTTGATGTTTGTAGTCTTACATGTAGGGCAGTTTTTCTCATGCTCGTTTTCACTAGCCCACTCATGTTCACACTCAAGGCAGTAAAAAACAGGTATCTGATGTCCCCACCAAAGCTGTCTTGATATACACCAATCTCTAAGCTCACTCATCCAAGCGTTAAAAGAGTTTATCCAGTGAGCTGGGTAAAACTCTGCTAGATGCTCATTAACTTTTGCTATCGCTCCATCAGCTATCTCTTTTTTCACAAACCACTGTTTTGATATATAAGGCTCAACCACATTTTTACATCTATAACAGTGTCCTACTTGGTTTTCATAGTCCTCTATCTTCTCTATAAAACCCTCAGACTCAAGTTTTTTTACTATAGGATCACGGGCTTCAAGTCTTTCTTGTCCTTTAAACTCTCCGCATTGAGAGTTTAAAAAACCCTTTTCATTAAAGATAGTTATAAACTCTAAGCCCTGTCTTTTCCCTACTTCGTTGTCATTTATATCGTGAGCTGGAGTTACTTTGACACAGCCTGTCCCAAACTCCATATCTACATGAGTATCAGTGATGATTTTTACTTTTCTCTCTATCAAAGGTAAGATGACATTTTTGCCTACTAGGTGAGCATATCTCTTGTCATCTGGATGCACCATGACTGCTGTATCTCCAAAGTATGTTTCTGGTCTAGTTGTTGCTACTACTACAAACTCATCACTATTTTCAATAGGGTATTTTAAGTGGTAAAGTTTTCCTTGATGCTGTTCATACTCCACTTCTATATCACTCAAAGCTCCATCATGTGTACACCAGTTTACCATGTAGTTTCCACGAACTATCATGCCCTTATCGTACATCTTTACAAAAGCTTTTTTTACTGAGTTTTTAAGTCCCTCATCCATAGTAAATCTCTCTCTACTCCAAGCTGGACTAACTCCAAGTTTTCTCATCTGGTGTAAGATTTGGTTACCGCTTATCTCTTTCCACTCCCATACTTTTTCTAAAAACTTCTCTCGCCCAAGCTCCTCTTTAGAAGTCCCCTTTGCTAAGAGTTGTTTTTCTACTACATTTTGAGTTGCTATGCCTGCGTGATCAGTTCCTGGCTGCCAAAGAGTTTTGTAGCCATCCATTCTTTTGTAGCGAGTAATGATATCTTGAAGAGTGAAAGTAAGAGCATGTCCTATGTGTAGGCTTCCTGTCACATTTGGAGGAGGCATCATAATGGCAAAGTTTTTATCTTTTTTTTGTATGCTTTTGTTTCCATCTACCTCAAAGTAGCCTCTGTTTTCCCATATCTTATAGTAACTATCTTCTATAATCTTAGGATTATAAACCGTACTTTTTTCGCTCATAGTATTTTAACCTTGCATTTTAATGTCGCGATTGTAGCGAAATAGTGCTAAATATACGATTAGTCTGGTTTTTTCATATCGCTATTTCTCTTATGAAGCTCAGCCTTAGCCATAAGATGAGCACTTACAGGAGCGGTCAAAAATAGAAAAATTGCAACAAGAATTTCAATTATACTTATAGTGTTTTGAAATATAAAATAGTATAATGAGGAGGCTATCAAAATAGCTCCAACACCAAGTGTAGTTGCCTTAGTAGGACCATGAAGACGCATAAAAAAGTCTGGCAGTTTGACTATGCCGATAGACCCCACAAGTGTAAAGAATGCTCCAAGTATTATAAGTGCTGAGATAAGTATTTCCATGATATCCTCTATTCTATTATATCGCCGCGAGATAAGTATTTGCTAGTTGCTACGGTTCCAACAAATCCCATCAGTGCTATCAGTAAAGCAGCCTCAAAGTATAGAGGGCTCTTAAAGTGTAAACTAGCTAAAACTATAAGTGCAATCGAGTTTATGTAGCAAGTATCTAGTGCTAGCACTCTATCTATGACACTTGGTCCACTTATAAGTCTATATATATTTAAAATCAGTGCCAATGTAATCATGGCAATCGCAATTAGTATGGCATACTCTAACATGTTTTAAAAATCTCCATTAGTGGTTTTTCGTATCTATTTTTTATCTCTTGAATTTCTGTTTTTTCGTCAATAATATGAAGAGCATGAACTATAAGTATTTTTCTGTCAGGACTCAAATCACTAGATACAGTTCCTGGTGTTAGTGATATAGTACTAGCCAATACGCTGATTCCTAGTGGATGAACTATATCTAAGTGTACTTCTAAAAAACCTGGGTTTAGAGAGCTATTTGGGCCAAGTATGAGTCTGGCAACTGCGATATTTGCTACAACTATATCGTACATAACGACAAAGAAAAACTTTATCATAACTTTCAGACTTCCTAGGCAGATTTTTTCTGGCCAGAAGCTAGATGTAAACCAAGGAACCAATATAGCCAATATAGAGCCAAGAACAACATGTCCCATAGCTATTGTGTTATTGAGCAAAAGCCATGTTATGAGCAAAAGCACACTCAAAACTGGATGTGGCACCCATCTTTCTAAGATTTTTTTCATTTAATTGTCCCTTATTAAGACTTTATCTATATAGCTAGCCGCATCATAGAGCATCAAGGCACTTTGGTCTGTAAACTTTGAGATTGGGTTTGCAAAAAACACAAGCATGACAGCTAGCGAAAATAGATAAAAAATAGGATAATATACTGCAAAAGAGATAGGATTACTTATCGAGCTTTCATTATCTTTGATGTGATAAAACATAAGTGAACCCGCCCTAGTTAGTGACATAATCATCAATATACTTGCTGAGAGCATGACAGTAAAAATCAACCAAACATAAGAACTTTCAAGTGCCCCTGATAAAATCATCATCTTTCCAAAAAATCCTGAAAGAGGAGGCATGCCTAAAATTGCTACTGCAAATGCAAAAAATATACTACCACTTAAAACAATACTCTTAAAATTAGGAGTTCGTACAAATTTATCGCTATATTCTCCACGAAGAACACCAAGTGTACCTGCATAAAGGAAAAAACCACCCGCTATCAAAGTTGAGTGCATGAGATAAAATATAGCACCGCTAAGAGCCGCAGGCGTGTTGATGCCAACTGCTATAAGTAGTGTTGCAACCGAAGCTAGAACCAAGTATGCAATCTGCTCTTTTAATCCTTTTGAGCTCATAACACCAAAGGCTGCAAGAATTATAGTTATAAGCCCTAGTCCTAAAACCCACGGAAGGTGATAAAAGCTTAACACTCCTGCTTCTGAGCCAAATATAGTACCGTGGACACGGATGATAGAGTAAATGCCCACTTTTGTCATGATTGCAAATAGTGCCGCAACTGGAGCGGAAGTAGATGAGTAAGCTCCAGGAAGCCAAAAGTACAACGGAAACATAGCTGCTTTTAGTCCAAATACAACAAGAAGAAGAAGACCAGCTGCTGCAACTACTCCCCTATCTTTTGCTTCAAGGGTGCTAACTTGAAGAGCCATATCAGCGATGTTGAGTGTGCCAAGTATGCCGTATAAAGCACCAATACCAAATAAAAATAGAGTTGAGCCCACTAGGTTGATTATCATATAGTGCATACCAAATCTCGTTCGTTCTCTTCCAAATCCATGAAGGATAAGAGCATAAGAGGCAAGTAGTAAGACTTCAAAGAAAACAAAGAGGTTAAAAATATCACCAGTTAAAAATGCACCATTTAGACCAAATATCTGAAGATGAAAAAGCACATGAAAGTTTACACCTTCACCATCTATGTCACGAATAACTGCGTACCATAAAGCCCCTAAAGCTAGTAGTGATGTAAGCAAAAGCATAATAGCAGAGAAGCTATCTAGTACAAAAGTGATACCAAAAGGTGCTTCCCAATCACCAAGCTGATACACGAAATGGTTGATAGTCATTACATCAAAAAGAACAACCACATTTATGATAATAAGCATTATGCTAAATAAAATAGATAGAGCTTGTTGTGTTTTGTGGTTTAGCATTTTAGCAAACAGTATAGCCATTGCAGCAAAAAGAGGAATTAGTATTGGGAGAACTGCCATTTGACTCACTATCTCTCTCCTTTGCTTGGACTTGTGCCATCAACATGGTCATTGCCAAGCTCAAACTTTGCACGCAATGAAAGGACTATAATAAATGCTGTCATACCAAAACTAATAACAATTGCTGTTAGTACAAGTGCTTGAGGAAGAGGGTCTGCAAAATTCTCAACACCTTCAAGCAAGATAGCTGGTTGGTTTACATGTAGCCGACCCATAGAAAACAAAAATAGATTTACCGCATACGCAAGCATCATAAGACCAAGTATGATAGTAAATGTTCTGGCTTTAAGGAGTAAGAATATGCCTCCACCTGTTAGCACTGCTATGATTATTGCTATTAAAACTTCCATCTATTTGCCATCCTTTATCTCTTCTATATCTTCGGTTTTTTTGCTAAACTTGTGTGAAGCAGTGTTTACTTTACCAATTTGAACTAAAATCATCACTGTTGCACCAACAACTACTAAAAATACTCCTAAGTCAAATGCTAAAGCACTTGAGACTGGAAACTTTCCAACAATCGGCCAGTCTAAGTATGTATATGTCGATGTCAATAAAGGATAATCCAAGAACATTGACACTACGCCAGTAAAAGCAGCGACAATGACACCTGAACCAACCAAGAAGTGCTTATCGAAGTTGAGTCTTTTGCTTGTCCATTCAATACCGTTGGCAAGATACTGCACTATCAATGCAATTGCAGCAATCAATCCTGCGATAAATCCACCACCAGGTAAGTTGTGACCTCTTAGAAAAATATATATAGCAACCAAAAGCATAGCCGGAAGCAGTAGTCGCATCAGTGTTTGCATGATAATCGGATAAGAATCAGAGGACCAAAGCATACCTCTAGCGTCGTGAGTTGGGGCATAAAGACGCAGTCCTTGAAGCACGGCAAATATACCGATACCAGCGATACCAAGAACTACAATCTCGCCAAATGTATCAAGTCCTCTAAAATCTACTAAGATAACATTGACAGCATTGCTTCCACCACCACCAGGTATTGAGTTTGCGAGGAAGAACTCTGAGATAGATTTAAACTCGCGACTAAGCACTGCTAGAGTTAGTACAAAAGAGCCTAAACCTCCTAGTGTTGCTAGAGCGATATCTGCTTTTATCTTTGTTTTTGATGCATCTTTTGTTCCAAAAGGTGGTAGATAGTATAGAGCTAGTAAGATAAGCACAATAGTAACTATTTCAACGCTTAGTTGAGTTAAAGCCAAATCAGGTGCAGAGAATTTGATAAAAATAAGTGATATAATCAGTCCAATAACACCGATAATAACTAAAGCAATAAGGCGTTGGCGGTGAAAATATAAAACTGCTAGAGTTGAGATAACTAGAAGCATAGTTATGATTACACTAATAGGGTCCACAGGTAAAAACTCTTTTGGTCCTAAAAGTGAACCCTCTGCGTATCCAAACCCAACAAAACCCACAATAAGTGACATCGCTAAAAGTAAGTATGTGGAGTTATACATAGTTCCTTTGTGTATTATATTGTGAACTCTATTTGCAAAAGAGAATACAGTATCAAGAAGCCAGTTATATGGGATACGAGCATCAACAGTAGATAAGTATTTATCGTATAATTTAAACAGATACTCTTTTTTTATATAGACAATCGTTCCAACGCTAAATGATATAAAGCTCATTAAAAGAGGGATATTAAAGCCATGCCATATCGCTATCTTGTATTCAGGGACTGCACTTTGCAGTGAGCTCATAACTGCTGCAGATAAAATAGGAGCTACTATGGTCATAGGGATAATTCCTACCACAAAACAAGCTATCACCAAAATCTCAACAGGGATTTTCATCGCCCTTGGAGGCTCGTGAGGAGTTTTATCTAGTTTGCCTGTTTGCTTTCCAAAAAAGACATCGTAAACAAACCTTATAGAGTAGGCGACTGAAAAAATAGCACCAAGTGTTGCTAGTATAGGTAAAATGATAGTCATAACACCACCATCTACTAAGATTCTCTCTAAAAACATCTCTTTACTCAAGAAACCATTGAGTATAGGAACTCCTGCCATAGCAGCTGCTCCTATCATAGCTAAAGTAGCAGTATAAGGCATAAATGCAAATATCCCACCTAGCCGTCTTAAGTCTCTAGTCCCTGCTTCGTGGTCAACTATGCCTGTAACCATAAACAAGGAGGCCTTAAATGTAGCGTGATTGATGATATGAAATATTGCCGCAAGAGCCGCAAGAGGGGTTGAGAGACCAAAAAGAAGTGTGATAAGTCCAAGATGACTGATAGTCGAGTAGGCTAGTAAACCTTTTAGGTCGTGCTTAAAAAATGCAAAAAATGCACCAATAAGCATAGTTGCCATTCCAGCGGTGATGACGATGGTCATCCATTCGGGAGTTCCACTAAAAACAGGAAAAAATCTTGCTAGTAGAAAAATCCCAGCCTTTACCATCGTCGCAGAGTGCAAGTAGGCTGATACTGGAGTTGGTGCTGCCATAGCGTGAGGTAACCAAAAGTGAAATGGAAACTGTGCTGACTTTGTTAGTACTCCAAGAAGGAGAAGGATGATTACAGGAGTGAAAAGTGGACTTGATGTGATTATATCCCTGCTCTCTAAGACCACAGAAAGCTCATAAGATCCTACTATATGTCCAAGCAGTAACATACTAGCAAAAAGAGCTAGTCCACCAGCCCCTGTAACTACTAACGCCATCATAGCACCATCTCGACCCTCTTTTTTATGTTGCCAAAAACTAATAAGTAAAAATGAACTAAGAGATGTTAGCTCCCAAAAAAGAACAAGTTGAAGTATATTTTCTGAAAAAACTATACCTACCATCGAGCCCATAAAAAGAAGCAAGTAGGAGTAGAACCTCCCCATACAGTCTTTGTGAGATAGATAGTATCGTGCATAAAAGATGATAAAAAAACCAATAACTAAGATGATGTAGGCAAAAAGCATACCCAGTCCATCTAGCCTAAAAGAGAAATTGAGCCCTATACTTTCAATCCAGACCCAAGATTGTACTAGTGTCTCTCCTGCAAGAGGTATGGGTGCTAGTTGTGATAGTATAACTATGGATCCGATAGTAAAAAATCCAGCTCCCCAAGCACTCACAAGCCGATGAAATTTTGCCATGTATGCTACTACGCCAGCGCCTAAAAATGGCAGTAACACTACTAATACTAAGCCTATTGTTTCTAATGCCATATATGTTTTATCCTAAATTTAAATGACTTTCATTATATCTTTAATAATTTTAAACAAAGCTAAAAGGTTATTTATGGTAAAATGTAATAAAAGAAAGGAATTCTTGTGAGAGTAGCTATTTGTGGTGCTAGTGGATTTGTTGGTACATATCTTTCAAGAGCTTTAGTTTCTAGTGGCTATGAAGTTGTTAGGGTAGGAAGAGAACACTTTGCGTCTAGCGAGGCACTTTATAACGCTTTGGATGGTTGCGAAGTTGTGATTAACCTTTGTGGGGCACCAATCATGAAGAGGTGGAATGAGACATATAAGCATGAGCTTTATATCAGCAGGGTTGAGACAACAAAAAAAATTTTAAAAGAGCTTGCTGTATTAAAAAATAGACCTAAGCTATACATATCTGCTTCGGCAGTCGGTATCTATGAAGAGAACTTAGTCCATGATGATGATTCAACTACATATGGAACAAGTTATTTGTCACTTTTGTGTAAAGAGTGGGAGTTAGAAGCAAAAAAAGCAGAAAATCTAGGAATTAGAAGTGTAGTTTTTAGATTGGGAGTTATTTTAGGCTCTAGTGGAGGAGCTGCCGATGAGTTTAAGTCAGCTTTTAAGATGGGGCTTGGGGCAGTTCCAGGAGATGGAAAACAAGCATTTTCTTGGGTACATGTAGATGATGTAGTAGAAGTTTTTAAAAGAGCTATAGAGAAGGAAAGTATGCAAGGGGTGTATAATCTCGTGGCTCCCGAGAGTGTAAATATGAAAACTTTTATGACATCTTTTGGAAAAGCTATGGGAAAAAGAGTATGGCTTAGTGTACCAGAATTTTTTATAAAGTTAAGATTTGGCGAAGGAGGGGAGTCAATTTTAAGAGGCTCTTTCGTTGTGCCTTCAAAGCTAAAAAAAGAGGGATATGAGTTTAGGTACGGGCACTTGCTAGATGCCTTAAAAACAATAATATAAGGAGTGAAAGATGAGTGAATTTAAACGGATTTTAGTTGCGGTTGATAGGTCAGACATCTCTGATAATGTTTTAAAGAGAGCTTTTTTGTTTGCAAAACAAAAGAAAGCACAGCTTGTTGTTTTACATGTAGTAAAAACTTCTATTGTGGAGTCTATCTTTGAAGAGAAGATGGGTGATGATGAGATAAGAAGTGGTTTTATGACTAAAATCGATAAGATAAATAGAGAGATTTGTGCTGATTATGTTTTGTTGGTTGAGCATGGGGATATCGTTGATAGTGTTATGTCGAAAGTTCATAGACTAAATATAGATATGCTTATAATCGGCTCTCATGGAAAAGAAGATATAACAAGTAACCATTTTGGCTCAACTGCACTCAAACTTATAGAAAAAACACATAAGCCAGTTTTAGTTGTCAAAAATAGTGTCAAAGGAGAGTATAAAAGTGTGATTGCCCCAACAAATTTGTCGGACTACTCTAAGGAGAGTATTGCATTCGCAAACACTCTGTTTTGTGGGGTTTCTTGGAAATATATATATGCCTATGATAGCATTAGCGAGTTTTATATCGGGACTTATAGGATTAGTGAAGCTTTGCTTAAAGAGGCTTCAAAAAAAGCTAAAATAGCAGCTAAAAATGACCTTGATAAATTTTCAGAAGATTTGAACAAGGGAGAACAAAAGCTTGTTGAGTTTAAAACATCGATAAACGAGGACTTGCTAGAGTATATAGAGAATGACGATGCTGACCTGCTTGTGTTAGGCTCAAAAGAGCTAAGAGGCTTGAGTTCTTTTGTGTTTGGCTCGGTTGCATCGTATCTGTTGAAAAAAACTACTTTAGATACTTTGGTTTATGTCCCAGTTGTTAAAAAAAAGGAAGATAACAAAAAAGATAAAAAGTCTGATATGTCTGCTATAGATAAGGAATTGGAAAATAGAATAGACGACATAAGAGAAGATTTAAAAGTAGCTTTTAAGAGAAATGTCAAGATAGCCAACTGGAATATACCAGAAGCCAACGACCAAGAGATAGCCCAAAAAATAGTTGCTATCCTCCAAGAAGAGCTTGATGTGATAAAAGAAGATATAAAAAACGGAAAGTATCAGCAAGAGAGAGTTGATTCAGGGATGTAAGGTAGAAAATCTTACTATAATTGTAACAGAAGGATAAATATGCAAGCAATAGATAAAAACTTTTATACTTGGGATGACTATATATCATGGGATGGCAGGTGGGAGCTTATAGATGGCGAAGCTTACAATATGTCGCCCGCTCCATACCCAAAACATCAAAGGCTGGTATTAGGTATTGCAAGGAGTCTTATGAAGTCAATGGAGTGTGATGAGTGTGAAGTCTATATCTCTCCTATTGATTGGAAGGTGGATGAGCTAAACGTTGTTCAGCCTGATGTTGCTATCTTTTGTGAAGATACAAAAGAGCAGTATTTCTCAAAAACTCCTCCACTTGTGGTTGAGGTGCTTTCAAAATCAACTGCGAGTAAAGATATAGGAGAAAAGTTTAATCTTTATGAAAAAAATGGAGTCAAGTTTTATGTCATAGTCGAGCCAAATAGTGAGGTTGTAGATGTGTTTGAGCTAAAAGATGGGAAGTTTGAGTTGCAAAAAAAGCTTACGAGTAGAGATAGATATGACTTTGAGTTTGATGGATGTAGTGTGAGTATAGATTTTAATGAAGTGTTTTAAAGAAAAAGTATTTTTTCTGCTATAATAACTCAAAGGGTAGCAATGGCACATCAAAAG
>CAYOWG010000011.1:0-18078 GCA_964407605.1 uncultured Sulfurospirillum sp.
ATTTCTTTTATGTATTTTAAGATAATCAACCTTTTAATATTTTTTATGTATAATACCCAAAATTTATAAATCCTAAATTATGCAGTATATTTGCTAAAGGAGTATTTATGCTTAAACTTAGGGTGTTTATAACAAATTTGAGCTTAGCCCGTAGGCTAGGTGATGATTTTTTATAAATGCCATAGGTTTAATGATGAGTGCTAATTTAGTTAACTCTATTGCATAATTTAGGATAAGAAAGGTTATTAATGAAAGTAGTAGTAATACAAGGACCAAACTTAAATCTTCTAGGACATCGTGAGCAGAACATCTATGGACCGATGAAGCTTGAAGAGATTCACGCACAGATGGAAAACATAGCAAAGCAGAACAATATGGAGATAGAATTCTTCCAATCAAACCTAGAGGGCGAGATAGTCGATAGAGTTCAAGAGTGTATCGGCGATGCTGATGGTATCATCATCAATCCTGCTGCTTATACCCATACTTCTATAGCTATTCGCGATGCTATTGCAGCAGCAGCTATGCCAACTGTCGAGGTTCACATCAGCAATATCTATAGAAGAGAAGAGTTTAGAGCCAAGAGTTTAACAGCTCCAGTTTGTACGGGGCAGATTAGTGGATTTGGACCGCTTGGTTATCATCTTGCTATGATCTCTATAGCTCAGATTTTGGGTGAGATAGACGCACAAAAAAAAGCTCAAGCAGCAGCAGAGGCTAAAGCTTAGTGAACTATATATTAAGAGATGAAAACGCTGTATATTATGAGTGTGGATTCTCTTGTGATAATGTTGTTTTTTTAAAGTTTGGTAGTGAAGCTTTTTTTATAACGGACTCCAGATATGACACAGAAGCCCGTGAGTTCATAAAGGGTGCAGAAGTCATCATAAGCGAACGCCGTGATATGTATCCAAAAGTGCGTGAACTTATAAAAAAAGCCAATATAAAAGAGTTGATTTTCAATCCAAGCGAGTGGAGTCTTCACTCTTATGAAGAGTTTAGCAAAGATATAGACGCAGTAGAGTTTAAAAGAGTGGCTAATTTCTCTCAACAAAAGAGAATTATTAAAAGCGATGAAGAGCTTGACATACTTAGAGCTGCAGCTTCTTTTGGAGCAAAAGCCTTTGATAGTTTTGCCCTGTTTTTGAACAAATCAGGCTTACATGTAAGCGAGCAAAGACTTCACTATGAAGCTGAAAGTATCTTGAAAAACTATGGAGAACTAGGTCTTAGTTTTTCTCCGATTTTAGGAGTCAATAAAAATGCAGCAAAGTGTCATGCTCTTCCTCTTTTGGATACTTTAAATAAGGGAGATTTGATTTTGTTTGATGCTGGAGTGAAGTATAAGAGATACTGCTCTGACCGAACTAGAACAGCGGAGTTTGACCAAAATCTAAACTTTGGAAAAGCTCAAAAATTCTCAGATATAAAGCGACAAAAGATTTATGATATAGTCCTAAAATCTCAAGAAGCTGGCATCAAAAAAGCAAGAGCAGGAGTAAAAGCTTGTGAAGTTGATAAGGCATGTAGAAGTGTTATAGCATCTTATGGATACGAGAAGTACTTTATCCACTCAACAGGGCACGGGGTTGGTTTGGATATACATGAGCTGCCTGTCATCTCAAGCAAGAGTGAAACTGTGCTAGAAGAGGGGATGGTTTTGACGATTGAGCCTGGGATTTACCTGCCTGAAGAGTTTGGTGTTCGGATTGAAGATACTGTTGTGATTACAAGTGCAGAAGCTGAGATTTTGGGCAAGTAGATGGAGTTTTTTTGTAATAGGTTTTTTCCAATCATAAAAAAGAAAGACAAAAACTATAAGCATAAAGTTGTAGTTGGCATAGGCGGCAACAAGGGAGATATGAGGCGATGCTTTAGAAATCTCTACATGTATATGTGGAAAAATTCACTTGTAAGCATAAGCGAAACTTCAGCTATCCTAAAAAATCCACCTTTTGGTTTTTTGGAGCAAGACGATTTTTATAATGCGGTTATAGTTATAAGGACATCTTTGAGTCCAAAGGCATTTTTAAAGTTTCTTTTACATGTAGAGAAGAAATTTGGACGCGAGAGAAGTTTTAAAAATGCCCCAAGAACGCTTGATTTGGATATAATATTTTATGATGACATCAGATATAGCGATAAAAGTCTAAAAATACCCCACCCTAGCTGGGAAGATAGAGAGTCAGTAGTGTTACCACTTTTGACTCTAAAAAGGAAAATATAGGTGAAATTTCTTACATTTACTGCCCAAACTCCTGCTGCTGCTTTAAAACAAGCCTTGAATGAGTGTGGCGAAGATGCTCTAGTTGTTAGCACAAAGCAAGTGAAAAAAAAGAGCCTAAATGGAGCAGCTCTTTATGAGGTTGTAGTTGCAGTCGAGGAGTCAAAAATCAAGCCTAAGCCTCCAAAGAAGCATGCCTATCAAAGCAGTGAAGATGTTTTGGTCAATATCTCAGAAGCAGCAAAACAGATATCACAGATTGCAAAAGTCTCCGAAGATGATTTTCCTTTAAAACATAAGCCTAATATATCCATAAAAGAGAAAAGCAGACCAGATGAGAGTGCTGAAGATATAAAAAAAGAGATAACAAAACTAGCAGACAAGATAAAGCTAATCCAAGAGATGTTTTGGGAGGAGAAATCGCCCTCAAGAAACAACCTTGCAATTCCGCCAGAGTTTGCTGAGATATATAAGCTAGCAAAGACAAGTGGCATGGGAAGTGACCATCTTGAAAATATAATGAAGCTTACTTTGGAGCATATGCCTACAAAGATGAGGCATTCAAGTGAGTCTGTAAAACGATACTTTCAGGTGCTTTTACGAAAGATGGTTCCTGTTCGTCATGAGAGAGAAGTTCCAAGAGGAGCGAAAAAACTTATCATGTTTGTAGGACCCACTGGTGTTGGAAAAACTACTACCATAGCAAAGCTTGCGGCTCGTTTTTCGTATATAAAAGAGAAGAGAGACAAGGTAGGAATTATCACTCTTGATACTTATAGGATTGGGGCTGTTGAGCAGCTTTTTCAGTATGCAAAGATGATGAAACTTCCTATCGAGGATGTAGTTGACCCATCTGACTTTAACGCCGCTCTAAGATCGCTTTCGCACTGCAATGTTATCTTGATTGATACAGTCGGAAGCTCACAGTTTGATAAAGACAAGTTAGCAAAACTTCACCAGTTTATAAAAAATAGCGAATACGAGATAGATGTAAACTTGGTACTTTCAGCAGGAAGCAAGCTTGAAGACTTGAGAGATATCTATAAAAAATTCTCATTTTTAAATATAGATACGCTAGTTTTTACAAAGTTTGATGAAACTAGATCTTTTGGAACAGTTTTTTCTTTGATATATGATATCGATAGACCAGTGAGCTACTTTTCTGTTGGTCAAGAGGTACCAGATGACATAGTGGTCGCCAATAGTGACTTTTTAGTGGAGTGTATGCTGAACGGATTTAAAAGGAAGCAAGATGCAAACTCAAGCAAATAAACTTCAAAAACTTGTAAAAGATGGAAGTGCAGCAAAAAAAAGCACAAGAACAAAGTACATAGCAATCACAAGCGGAAAAGGCGGAGTTGGAAAGAGTACACTTAGTGCTAACATGGCTAGTGTTTTAGCTGACAATGGATACAAAGTAGGGCTTTTTGACGCAGACATTGGACTAGCAAATCTGGATGTGATTTTAAATGTCAGGATTGATAGAAACATCCTACATGTACTCAAAGGTAAAGCTACTCTTGAAGAGATAATAGTCCCTGTTAAGAAAAATATCATCTTGATTCCAGGAGAGAGTGGAGATGAGATTTTGAAGTACAATGACCAGTTTTTGTATGAAAGATTTTTTGATGAGACTAAAATCTTGGATGATTTGGATTTTATGATTATCGATACTGGTGCTGGCATAGGCGGACATACGCAACTCTTTTTGGAAGCTAGCGATGAGGTCATAGTTGTTACAGTTCCAGACCCAGCAGCCATCACGGACGCTTATGCTACAATCAAGATTACAAGCAGAGTAAAGCCCATGCTGCATCTTGTGCTAAATATGACAAAGAGTGCAAGAGAAGCGGAGTTGATTTATGAGAAGATTAGTAGGGTTGCTATGACAAATATAGATGGGCTTCAGCTCAATCTACTTGGCAGACTCCCAGAAGATAAAGTGATATCAAAGAGTATAAAACAAAGAACACTTTTTAGTGAAGATGCTCCAAATGGAAATGCAACTTATGAGCTTAAAAGGATCGTCAATAACTTGGTATACAGACTGGAACGCAAAGTGCTTAAAAATGAGGACAATAGAGGCTTTGGAAGCTTTATAAAGAGCCTTATTGACAAGTTTTAAAGGATTTATTGATGATTAGTCCAAAAAATTATATATATTTTTTTACAGTTAGTGGTTTTTTTATTGGTTTGATATTTTCAGTTTTAAACTTCTCGACGCCTGAGGATATCATCCTTTATACGGCAGGGATAACACTATTTTTTTACCTTTTCATACATGTAGTTATTATGAATTTTGTTGATATGAGGCATTTTGGTGGTCGAATATTTAATAAAAAAGAGTATGAAAAGATAAGTGATTACTTTATAACAGAGCTTGATAGTAGAGAAAAAAGGATGGATGTCTTACTGCTTGAGGTGGAAAAGATGAATATCAAACATCAACTAGAGATAAAAAATGAAAAAGAACAAGCAGCTAATGGCAAAGCAGCCTAATCCTTACACAAATCAGATAAAAAATGAACAAGATGCTCTTGTTTTGCAGTACTTGCCAGCAGTGCGTGCTTTGGCTTATAGGCTAAGAGAGAGATTGCCTACTTCGATTGATGTAAATGATTTGATATCAATAGGCACTGAAGAGATGATAAAGCTATCTCGCAAGTATGAAAAAGAGAAAAATGACTCTTTTTGGGGATATGGACGACAGCGAGTTTATGGCTCAATGTTGGATTATCTAAGAAGTTTAGATGTTATGAGTAGAGCAAACAGAAGACTTATAAAAGCAGTAGATAGAGAGATAGAGAAGTATCTTTCTAGCTTTGAAGAGGAGCCAAGCGATGAGTATCTTTGTGAAGTTTTAGAAGAAAATATAAAAAAAATTCGCGATGTTAGATCTGCTTCAAAAGTTATATTTTTGATGCCCATAAATGAGCAGATAACTATGCTTAGTGAAGAAAATACAGATGAAATAGTAGAAAAAGATCAACTTATAGATATGATAAAAAGAATTTTGGATAGATTTAAAGAGAAAGAACAACTCATAATACAGCTATACTACTTTGAAGAGCTTAATCTTAAAGAGATAAGTGGTATACTAAACATTAGTGAATCTAGGATTTCTCAAATTCACAAAAAACTATTGAAACAAATACGAGAGGAATTAGGACTAAACGATGGCTGATATACTAAGTCAAGAAGAGATAGATGCCCTTTTAGAAGTTGTTGAAGAAGATGGCGATACGGCTGCCGTAGAGGGTACAGGCGAATCTGATGAGCGACAAATCATTCTTTATGATTTTAAGCGACCAAACAGAGTATCAAAAGAACAACTTCGTGCAGTAAAAGGCATACATGATAAGATGGCAAGAAATCTTGCTGCCCAGATATCTTCAATCATGAGAAGTATTGTTGAGATTCAGCTTCATTCAGTTGATCAGATGACTTATGGTGAGTTTTTGATGAGCCTTCCTAGCCCTACAAGCTTTAATGTTTTTTCTATAAAACCACTTGATGGAAGTTGTGTTATAGAGATAAACCCGTCTATTGCTTTTCCTATGATAGACAGACTTCTTGGGGGGCTTGGAGAGTCGTATGAGTCAACAAGAGAATTGACCGACATAGAGATAAATCTTCTTGATGCAATTTTGCGAGTTATAATGCAGCGACTTAAAGAGGGATGGGGGCCTATTACTGACATGTATCCTGTGGTCGAGACTAAAGAGTCAAGTCCAAATGTAGTGCAAGTTGTATCTCAAAATGAGATTGTAATCATGGTGGTTATGGAGATTATCATAGGTAATTCAAGCGGCATGATAAATCTTTGTTATCCTGTAATCTACCTTGAGCCTATACTTTCTCGACTGGCAAACCGAGACATTATGCTAGGCGACACTAGTGCAAAAAAGAGCAGAAATAAAGAACTAAATGCCCTCGTGGGTCGTGCAGAAGTTTTCAATGAAGCTATCCTTGGTCAGGCAAACCTAAGTGTAATGGAACTGCTAGAGCTCGAAGAAGGAGATATAATAAGACTAGATCGTGCTGCTGATGATCATGCTATAGTCTCTATAGATAAAAAAGATCTCTTTTTGGCTGAGGTAGGGTTGCATAGATTTAGAAAATCTATAAAGTTGAAAAAGTTGATTAAAACAGATAAAGATGATGTTAAGTCTGCCTTAGAGCAGCTAGAGACAATAAGAATGGAAAAAGTCTACTCAGGTACAGATGAAGAAGTAAAGAGAGTAATATAAAGGATAATCAGATATGATTTCAGAATTTATTAATATACTAGAAGGTGAGATAGTTTCGACTATCGAGGGACTAACAGGAATTGCACCTAAGGTAGAACTGCATAGTGAATCTGCACCAAATAAAAAAACAACACTTACACCTCCTCTTGCGGTTTTAGGCATTGTGGTAAGTGGTGATGTTGATGCAAAGCTAAAGATTACTATCTCATCTACGCTTGCAACGGCTCTTAGCGATATGATGCTAGGCGGCGAGGGTATAGAAAAAGAAGTGATGGATGATGATGATTTGGATGCGACAAAAGAGATATTTTCAAACATATTAGGCTCACTATCGACTACCTTGGGTGGTCAAAAATCGATGCCAAATTTGAGTTTTTCAGTTGAAGATATAAGATATATTGAGCCAACTGGTGATATAGATTTTGATGGTTTTTCAAAACTACTTATCTACAGCATGGAGATACAAAGCACGACTGACAATATAGCGTTTGGTATTGACGCTGCACTAGAAGCTGTTATAGCTGGCGAAACAAGCAAAGAAGAAATTTCTCAAGACAATGATCATCAAGATGAGAATACACAAAAAATATGCAGTAATTTAAGTGGCGAAAAGATGAGAAATATAGAGCTTATAAAAGATGTAAAACTACCAATCAGGGTAAGAATAGGGTCAAAAAAGATGCTTTTAAAAGATGTTTTGAGTATGGATATAGGCTCAGTTATAGAGCTAGACCAACTAGCAAATGACCCACTGGAGATTTTAGTTGGAGATAAGGTTATAGCTCAAGGTGAAGTTGTTATAATCGACGGCAATTTTGGTGTGCAGATAAGTGAGATAGGTACAAAAAGAGAACGATTAGAAAAATTGAGGTAAATTTTGAAAATATTAGTAGCAATGAGTGGTGGTGTTGATTCGACTGTAACAGCATATAAGCTAAAAGAAGAGGGACACTGTATCGAAGGAGTCTATATGAGACTTCATGACGATGACTTGGCGCATGAAGAGAACATAAAAAAAGTAAAAAAAGTGGCTGATTTTT
This sequence comes from uncultured Sulfurospirillum sp., assembly GCA_964407605.1. Lineage (GTDB taxonomy): Bacteria > Campylobacterota > Campylobacteria > Campylobacterales > Sulfurospirillaceae > Sulfurospirillum_A. Next base: position 7,515 of record CAYOWG010000011.1, read on the forward strand.
TAGATATAAAATATCATGTTTTAGATTTGCGTGATAAGTTTAATGATTTTGTATATAATCCATTTGTGAACACCTACAAAGATGGCTTAACTCCAAACCCTTGCGTGCTTTGCAATAGAAACATAAAACTTGGTGCCTTGTTAGATTTTACAAAAGAGCTTGGCATGGATAAGCTTGCTACTGGTCACTATATACAACTAAAGGATGGGCTTTTAACTGAAGCAGTAGATAATAGTAAAGACCAGAGTTATTTTTTAGCAAATGTTAAAAAAGAGAGTCTTGATTTTATTATTTTTCCTCTTGGAGCTATGCTAAAAGTTGATGTAAAGAAGTTTGCTTCGACCATAGAGGTTTTACAAGAGTTCTCAATACAAAAAGAGAGTAGTGAGATTTGTTTTGTTCCAGATACTTATACGCAGATACTAAAAAAACATATGGATATAGACAAGCCTGGAAATGTTTTAAATAACGAAGGCAGAGTCATAGGAGAGCATAAGGGGTATATGCACTACACCATAGGCAAAAGAAAAGGTTTTTCTGTTGTTGGGGCACATGAGCCTCATTATGTTACTGCTATAAATGCTCAAACAAATGAGATTACTGTAGGCTTAAAGAGTGAGCTAAATGTAAAAGAGTTTACTCTAAGAGATATCAATATGTTTATAGATGATAAAGATATAGAGTGTTCAGTCAAGATAAGATACAGAAGCCCAAAGAGTGAGTGCAGTGTACATGTAGAAGGCAGCAGCGCATCTGTAAGACTATATGATGATGTTCAAGGACTTGCAGCTGGGCAGATGGCGGTTTTTTACAGAGGCGACCAAGTCATTGGTGGCGGCTGGATAAACTAGACCATGAAACTCAATGTCGGCGGCAGAGATAGGATAAACAGACTCGTAGTGGGAGTTTCCTTGATGGCTTACGCAGTTTATGCAAATGAGCCTATGGCTTATGCTGGCATAATCCCTCTTATGACAGGCATCATAGGCTTTTGCCCACTCTATCTACTTTTTAAGTTTAGTACATATAAATAACTGCTTAAATTTTACTTCTTTATTAGGATTTCAATTCTATTTTATAGGTTTCATTAAGTAACAGATTTAGAGTAAATAGGCTTTTATATGAAACAATTTTGAAATATATAAGTAAAAATTAGCTAAATTGTTAGTAGAAATTTATTTTATAAAAGGAGTCTATATGACTAAGAAGTTAGCAACTATTGCTTTAGCAGGTGCGTTGAGTGTTCCATTGATGGCAACAGATTTTGTAACAATCGGAACAGGAGGAGTTACAGGAGTTTATTATCCAACAGGTGGTTCAATTTGTCGTCTAGTAAACAAAGACAAAAAAGATCATGGTGTAAGATGTTCAGTTGAGTCAACTGGTGGTTCTGTTTATAATATCAATACTATCAGAGCAGGAGAGCTTGATATGGGTGTTGTTCAGTCAGATTGGCAGTATCATGCATATCATGGAACTTCTAGATTTGAAAAAGCAGGACCTTTTAAAGAGTTAAGATCAATCTTTTCTATTCATGGCGAGCCTTTTAATGTTGTAGCTCGTGCAGATAGCGGAATCAAAACTTTTGCTGATTTAAAAGGTAAAAGAGTAAACATAGGAAATCCAGGTTCAGGCAGTCGTGGAACTATGGAAGTTGCTATGAAAGCTCATGGATGGGATTCAAAAGTATTTAAAGTAGCTGGTGAGCTTAAATCAAGTGAGCAATCAAAAGCACTTTGTGATAACAAGCTTGACGCTATGGTTTTTGTAGGTGGTCATCCAAGTGGAGTTATTAAAGAAGTTACAACTACTTGTGACTCTGTTATAGTAGATGCAAGTGATGAAAAGATAGTAAAGCTTGTTGAATCTACTCCGTACTATAAGTTTACAAATGTTCCTGGTGGAATGTATAAAGGGAATCCAGATGACGTTAAGACATTTGGTGTTGCTGCAACTTTTGTAACTTCTTCAAAAGTTTCTGAGCATGTTATATATAATGTTGTAAAAGCAGTATTTGAAAACTTTGATGCTTTTAAAAAGCTTCACCCAGCATTTGCAAATCTTAAAAAAGAAGAGATGATTAGTGATGGCCTTTCTGCCCCACTTCATAGAGGTGCAATCAAGTATTATAAAGAAGTTGGACTTCTTAAGTAGTTAAATCTGCACTTAGAGGGGTCGAGTAAGACCCCTCTAAACATATATCCAAATCTCTATATGTAAGAGCTTTTGATATATGTTTGTTTTAAGGAGGAGTTATGGCAGAGACGCAAAAATCAGCCGAAGAGTTAATATTGGAGGCTGAATCTGGTGGTCGTGACCCCTCTAACAAATATCTTGCAAAGTTTATACTTTATTTTGCTTTATCTTGGTCTCTTTTTCAGCTCTATGTTTCATCACCACTAGTCTTGGAGTTTACTCCATGGATGAACGCTGATGTAGTCAAACGGATTCACTTGATGTTTGCTGGATTTTTGGCTTATCTTAGCTATATGCCTTTTAAGTCATCGCCAAGAAAATATGTTCCTATTACAGATTGGGTTATGGGTATTTTACTTCTTCTATCAATCGGTTACCTTGTATATGGTCAGGTTTGGGACTCACTCGCTTTTGAGATGAGACTAGGAGCTCCTAATCAGCTAGACTTGGTAGCTAGTCTAATAGGTATTGTTTTACTTCTTGAGGCAACTAGGCGCTCACTTGGACCTCCTCTTATGGTGGTAGCTCTTCTTGCTCTTCTCTACGCGTACTTTGGAGCAGGAGTTTATGGTGGTGCATCACTAAATAAGATAGCATCTCATATGTGGATTACTACTGAAGGTACATTTGGTATTGCTATTGGTGTTTCAGCTAGCATGGTCTTTCTTTTTGTACTTTTTGGCTCACTACTAGAAAGAGCAGGAGCAGGAAATTATTTTATAAGAGTTGCATTTTCTTTAATGGGACACTTTAAAGGCGGACCTGCAAAAGCAGCGGTCGTAAGCTCAGCCATGACAGGTATGATTTCAGGCTCTTCTATTGCCAATGTTGTAACAACTGGAACATTTACTATACCACTTATGAGAAAAGTTGGATTTTCAAAAGAGAAGGCTGGTGCGATTGAAGTTGCTTCTTCTATTAGTGGTCAGTTGACTCCTCCTATCATGGGAGCTGCTGCATTTTTGATGGTTGAGTATGTGGGAATCCCTTTTGTTGAGATTATAAAACATGCAATCTTGCCGGCCATTATCTCCTATATAGCACTTATTTATATAGTTCACTTAGAGGCACTTAAAGCAGACATGAAAGGTCTGCCTCGTCCTCATAAGATGGATATGATGGGCAAGTTTATAGGTGTCTTGAGTGTCATTATTGTTATTGGCTTCTTGGCTTTTGTACTTCCCTATATTATAGGACTTATTAAATTAGTAGCAGGAGAAAACACATTTATTACTATTTTAGCGATGATAGCTATATCTTATGTGGCACTCATCTACTACTCCTCGAAAGTGCCAGACTTGAGCAACGAAGAGATTTCTGTGCTTCCAGAAGTCGGTAAGACTGTCAAATCAGGACTTCATTATCTACTACCAGTTGTAGTACTGGTTTGGTTGCTGACTGTTGAGAGACTTTCTCCAGACTTATCTGCATTTTGGGCAGCAATTTTTATGATTTTTATAGTTTTAACTCAAAAGCCTATGATGGACTTTTTTAGAGGAAAATCAAATATATTTGGAAGAGTTAAAGAGAGCTTTGTAGATCTTGAAGTTGGTCTTATAAATGGTGCAAAAAACATGATAGGTATAGGTGTTGCGACTGCCGTTGCTGGAATCATAGTTGGTACTGTTACTTTAACTGGTATAGGGCAAGTTATCATTGGGCTTGTAGAGGATGTTTCAGGTGGAAATATCTATGTTATTCTTGTTTTGACTGCCCTGATAAGCTTGGTGCTTGGCATGGGACTTCCTACTACTGCAAACTATATAGTTGTCTCATCTCTTATGGCGCCTGTTATAGTGAGTCTTGGTGCTGCAAATGATATAGCCATTCCTTTGATAGCTGCTCATATGTTTGTATTTTACTTTGGAATTCTAGCTGATGCCACACCTCCCGTTGGACTCGCCGCATTTGCGGCAGCTGCTATCTCCAAGGGAGATCCGATAAAAACAGGTATCCAAGGTTTTATATACTCTGCTAGAACTGGGTTGTTGCCATTTATATTTATCTTTAACACTCAGTTGCTTTTGATTGGGATTCATAGTACTTGGGAGCTTATTATGGTTATTGTATCCTCAACAGCAGGTATGCTACTTTTTGCAGCCGCGATACAAGGGTACTGGTTTGCAAGAAATCGTTGGCCTGAGACTCTTATACTCTTAGTATTGACGCTACTGCTTTTTAGACCTGAAGTTATTTGGGATAGAATTCAACCACCCTACCATTATCTTCCTGGAAAAGAGATATTTAAAGTGGCTGATGATATGAAAGCTGGAGATAGGTTACAGTTTGTTGTTAGTGGAGAGACACTTGAGGGCAAAGAGAGAACATTTACATTTGAACTGCCATTAGCCGAAGGCAAAAATGGCATGGAAAGGGTAAATAATACAGGACTTAAATTGGATGATATATTTGGTCCTATGGAAGTCTCTATGGTTCTTCCTGGACATAATAAGCAGGTAGCTGCAATCAAGAGAGCCGGAGTTGATAGTGGTTGGATAATCGAAACTGTAAAGGTTAAGACTGACAGAATGTCTAAAAAAGTTGTTCTTATACCTGTGTTTATGGCAGCATTCTTTCTAGCTTGGTTCCAAATCAGGCGTAGAAAAAGAGAAGAAGGAGCTAGGTAATGTTGTTCACATGGATTATATTAGCAGTCATAGTGATTGCTATGTATCTCATGATGTACAAGTTAATCTTTCGCATCTGCTAAAACAATAGCAAACAACACATTGAGGTTTCTAGCTTTAGAGTTAGCTTCTCTTAGTGTGTTTCCTGTTGTTACTATGTCATCTATCAAGATGATGTCTAAGCCTTCTTTACATGTAAGGCTAAAATCTCTTTTATTTTGTTCTCTGATGTACAGTTTTTGTCCCGAATATCTCGTTTTATTTTTCGCTCTTAGTTTTCCATATAAAGGCTTAAAACACTCCTCTAGCTCTTTTGCTATAACTGCACTATGTGAGTATCCACTTCTTGTATGGTCATCTATAGGAAGTGAGTAAACGCCTCTACATGTAAAGGTTTTTACAAGTGGAAGCAGGGCATGTTTTGTGAGCTTGGCCAATATACTAGCTCCGTGATATGTGTGTTTTGTGTGGAGCAGGTTTTTTATCTCGGAATATTTGTAGGCGTAATATACAACCAAGCCATCTTTTAAAACTCTTTTTGAGGGACTTGGTTTTAGAGTGGTCTCTAGGCAGTTTTTACAAAGTGCTTGCCAGCTTATGTTTTGACATAAGTAGCAACGCATCTTAGTCTAGCTTTAGTACGGTCAAAAATGCCTCTTGAGGAAGTTGAACTTTTCCTATAGATTTCATTCTTTTTTTACCAGCTTTTTGCTTCTCTAGTAGTTTTCTTTTTCTTGTTATATCGCCACCATAACACTTTGCAGTTACATTCTTGCCTATAGACTTCACAGTCTCACGAGCGATGATTTTTGTGCCGATACTAGCTTGAATAGCCACTTCAAAAAGCTGTCTTGGAACTATCTCTTTCATAGCTTTTACAAAATCTCTTCCACGAGATACTGCACTGGTTTTTGGGACGATAATAGACAAGGCATCTACAACTTCTCCAGCTACTAAAACATCAAGCTTGACTAAGTCGCCATCGCGGTAACCAATCTGGTCATAATCAAAACTCGCATAGCCTTTAGTTACAGATTTTAATTTGTCATAAAAATCCATAACTATCTCGTTCATAGGTATTGAGTACTCCAAAAGAACTCTCTTAGGACTAAGATAATCCATCTTCTCTTGAACACCTCTTTTGTTGTTGAGTAGAGTGATGATATTGCCTAAAAACTCTGTTGGTGTAAGTATGGTTGCTTTTACATAAGGCTCTGTTATCTTTTTTATCTTATTGATTGGAGGAAGTTGGCTTGGGTTTTGAATCTCTATAATCTCATCATTGGTTGTTATAACTCTATAAGTTACAGTAGGAGCCGTTGCAATCAAATCTAGACCGAACTCTCTTTCAAGCCTATCTTTAACAACTTCCATATGAAGAAGACCCAAAAATCCTACACGAAAACCATAGCCAAGAGCAACTGAAGTCTCAGGCTCATAAGATATACTTGAGTCGTTGAGTTTTAGCTTATCTAAGGCATCACGCAAATCCTCAAACTTATCTGTTTCTATTGGGTAGATTCCAGCAAAAACAAAAGACTTTACCTCTTCAAAGCCACCGATTGCCTCTTTTGTTTTGTTTTTATTGTCTGTGATAGTATCACCTACTTGAACATCGCCTATGTTTTTAAGTCCAAGAACAACAATCCCAATTTCGCCAGTTTTTATAATTTTTGTCTTCTCAAGTTTGAGCGGATGAGGATACATAAGGTTTAAAACTTCATGTTTTTTCTCAGTTCCCATAATAAATATCTCTTGCCCTTTTTTTATCTCTCCATCATAAACTCTTACAAGTGCCAAAGCCCCAAGATATTTATCAAACCAACTATCATATATGATGGCTTTTGTTGGAGCTTTTTCATCCCCATCAGGAGCAGAGATACCCTCAACGATAGCATCAAGAAGCTCAGTTATACCAATGCCACTCTTTGCACTAACACTAATAGCCTTACTACAATCAAGCCCTATAGTATGCTCTATCTCATCTTTTACTTTTTCTGGGTCGGCAGCAGGTAGGTCTATCTTGTTTAAAACTGGTATAAGAGGCAAGTCATTGTCCAAAGCGATATAAACATTGGCGATAGTTTGTGCTTCAACCCCTTGAGATGCATCTACTATGAGTAAAGCCCCATCACTTGAAGCGAGTGAGCGAGATACCTCATAAGAGAAATCAACATGACCAGGGGTATCTATGAGGTTGAGTATATAAGGAACTCCGTCTTTAACATAAGTAAGTCTTACACTTTGTGCTTTTATAGTTATGCCACGCTCTTTTTCGATGTCCATAGTGTCCATCATCTGTGAGCCCATCTCGCGCTCACTCACAGCTCCACACTCTTGGATAAGCCTATCTGCTAAAGTGCTTTTACCGTGGTCGATATGGGCGATTATAGAGAAGTTCCGTATATTTTTTTGAGTCATTTTAATGTCTCCTTTTTAAGAAGCAAAGCTCCTTGAAAATTCCTCTTACTAAAGCTACGCCTTTGGCGAGAGAAACTATCATGGTTTTTATAATAGTTTTTGTTTCTTGTGCATGATAGTTTCATCAAATAAATAGCCCATTAACACTTTCGTTGTGATAAACTCTTCTGATAACCTCTGCAAATGTTGGAGTAACAGAGAGAACTTTTATCTTTTCACACTCCTCTTTAAGAGGGATTGAGTCAGAAACCAAGAGCTCATCTAAGTCGCCTTTTGCAATCCTATCATAAGCAGGACCACTTAGCACTGGGTGAGTACAACAAGCCATAACACTAGTTGCTCTCTTCTCTTTGAGGACTTTTGCTGCTTTTACTATTGTGCCAGCAGTGTCTATCATGTCATCAACCAAGATAACATCTTTGCCCTTTACATCTCCGATGATGTTCATCACTTCACTCTCATTTACCTCTTCACGGCGTTTATCTACTATGACGATATCAACACCTAGTTTTTTTGCAAAACTTCTAGCTCTTGCAACTCCACCGATATCTGGACTAGCTATGATTGGATTTTTAAGCCCTTTGCTTATGATGTAGTCATAAAATATGATAGAGCCATAAAGATTATCAACGGGTATGTCGAAAAATCCCTGGATTTGTCCCGCATGAAGGTCGATAGTAACAACTCTATCGATGCCTGCAGTCTCTATCATGTTAGCAACGAGTTTCGCGGTTATCGGTACTCTTGGAGCCGCTTTTCTATCTTGTCTTGCATACCCAAAGTAAGGTATGATTGCTGTTATGGTGTTTACTGAACTTCTTTTAAGAGCGTCTGTTAGTATGAGAAGCTCCATCAAGTTTTCATTGGCAGGAGCACAGGTTGGTTGTATGATAAACACATCTTTGCCTCTCACACTCTCGGTTATCTGAACACTAATCTCTCCATCGCTAAATCGCTTGATAGACGCTTCTGAAAGTGGCAGAGATAGATTTTTTGCCACTTTTTTTGAAAATTCTGGGTTGGCAGTTCCCGTAAAGACTTTGTAGCCTCTCATATAGATTTCCTTTTATGGTTAATATTTGCATTTTACTAAAAAAGGGCTTCACAATATATAAATTTTATCTATATTTCAGTACAATATCAAAAAATAGGGACTAATTTGAAGATAATAAGTGCAGACTATATCCTTACATGTAACGACAAGTTTGAGATACTAAAAAACTATGCTGTATGTTTTGATAAAGAGATTTTGGATATAGATACAGCAGATAACTTGAGTAAGAAATATCCAAAAGCAGAGCTATTAGAGCTAGCAAAAAACTCCGTGCTTATGCCAGGACTTATAAATCCTCATGTGCATCTTGAGTTTAGCTCAAACAAAAACTCCCTGAAGTACGGTAGTTTTATGACTTGGCTTAGTTCTGTTATAGAAAAACGAGATGAATTACTATTTGCATGTAAAGACGAAATCATAGAAAAACAGCTAAAAATCATGGCTAAAAGTGGCACAACTTCACTAGGAGCAATAAGTAGCTTTGGCAATGATTTTGATGCTTGTTTGAAGACTCCTCAAAGAGTCGTTTTTTTTACCGAAGTTTTAGGAAGCCGACCTGATTCTGCAGATATACTTTTTGATGATTTTAAATCTCGCCTAAGAGCAAGCCAAGATAATGAGAGTGATAGGCTAATCCCCGCTATATCAATTCATTCGCCATACTCAACCCACCCCATACTATCTCGCAATGCCCTTGATATCGCACGAAAGTTTGGCTATGTTGTCTCTACTCACTTTATGGAGAGTAGGGCTGAGAGGGATTGGCTTGACGAGGGCAAGGGGGAGTTTTGTGAGTTTTTCAATAACTTTTCGCCAAATTCACGCCCCATGAATAGCTCAAGCCAATTTATAGAGTTGTTTTATGGGCTTAAAACCCTTTTTACGCACTGTGTCCAAGCAACAAAAGAGGAGCTTGAAGAGATAAAAAAGATAGGTGGAAGCGTGACTCATTGTCCTGTTTCAAATAGGCTTTTAGGCGTTGGTAAGCTAGATATCTCAAAACTAGAGAGCTTTACACTTGGGACTGATGGGCTAAGCTCAAACATCTCCTTAAATCTTTGGGATGAGATGAGAGCGGCTCTATGGACTCACGAGAGTGAAGATATAAATCAACTCGCAAAAAAACTTATCCAAGCGGTGACTCTGAACTCTGCAAAAGCACTAAACTTGGAGTGTGGAGAGATAAAAAAAGGGAAACATGCAGACTTTATTGTGTGTGAGCTTAGTGATGATTTAGACAATATTAAAGATATTGTGCTAGAGTTGATTTTGCATACCAAATTTACAAAAGCAACTTTTGTTGCTGGGGAGAAGATATAGTGTTTGTATTTAGATGGATAGGAAAAGTTATAGGGTATATAAATAACCACTTTAAGGCGATGCTTTTTTTGCTTCTTTTATACTTTATATTTAGCCCATTTGCAGGAGAAAAACTACAACAAGCAAATCTAGCAACCTTGAGACTAGAGGGACAGATAATCAACATAGATAAGATTTTAACACAGATAGAAGAGCTTAGGTTAAACAACAACATAAAAGGAGTTCTTCTTCAAGTGGATTCGCCTGGCGGAGCGTTAGCACCCTCCATAGAAGTAAGCATGGCGATAAAAAGGCTCAATGAAACAAAGCCAGTCATAGTTTATGCACTTGGAAGTATGACTAGTGGAAGCTACTATGCTTCGATATGGACAAAGAAAATCATAGCAAATCCAGGAGCTTTTATAGGCTCAATTGGAGTTCTTATGCAAGTACCAAATATAGAAAAACTAGCAGACAAACTAGGCATCAGCGAGCAAGTTGTGAGTGCAGGCGATTACAAACAGATGGGAACTTTCACAAGAGAGTGGACATCTAGCGAAAGAGCTGCACTTGAAGAGTTGGTAGGTGATGCTTATGAGCTTTTTATAACAGATGTAGCCAACGCAAGAGGACTTAAAAAAGAAGAAGCAAAAGATTTTGCAAATGCAAGAGTCTTCATAGCCCAAAAAGCAAAGCAAAAAGGTCTTATAGATGAAGTAGGCTCTTTATATATAGCTCAAAGAGAGCTAGAGAAGATAAGTGGAGTCGAGATTCCAATCTGGCAAAAACCTAGTGAGTTTGAGAAATTTATAAAAGAGTTAAAAGCTGCTGCAACTTTTCCTATTTTTAGTTTTTCTAGCTACTTGAGATAGTATGTGGTTTTTTTAAAAAAATAAAGAGATAAAAAGCCACCCTACATATGCAAGGAGTGTGGCTTTACGCGTAACGAATGTGACTCAGCCCCTTT